>JBIJCD010000488.1:0-2824 GCA_044344895.1 Pirellulales bacterium
TGCTGGTAGGGCTCGATGCCCTCGCGGTAGGCGGCGGACCAGACGGGCCACATGACCAGCGCCGACAGGAACAAAGCCAGGGACGTGAGGATCTGGTTGGAAGGAAGCTGCGCCGTTCCCAGGCCCTGGCGGACGAGCGCCAGCACGATCGAGATCCGCACGAAGCAGGTCGTCATCAGCAACACGGCCGGCGCCAGGCTGGCCACGCCGAACATGAGCGCCGCGGAGATGAGCGTGTCGAGCGATCGTGTGCCGAAAAGCTTCGCGAGCATGGCCGCGACCGCCGGAGAGCCCGCCTCGGCCGGCGCGTGCACCGGCATGGTCGACGTGTCGCCCGCCGTCGGAACGAGGCGGCCGGGCGACGGGTCGGCGGCCACGGCCGCGGAGGGGGCGGTCGGCTCGTCGCCACGGGCCGGCGCTGTCGTGCCGGCGGCCAGCAAGACGGCCAGCAGCACGACGCCCGGAAGAGACCGGTGGCTCGTCGGCGTCATGCCGCCTCCCGGTCCGCGCTGGGGCGTGGCGACGCGGCGGACCGCTGATCCGCCCGGGCCGCTGGACGCAGGGGTGGATGACTGCCGCGGCAGGCTGCGGCGATGCAGGCCGTAGCCTGCGGATCGGAGAGTTCGGCGAGCGTGTGGCATCCACCCGCGGAAACGCCGATCAGCAGCGTCTTCGGTCCGAACCGCACGATCCGCACCGCGTGCGGGCCGGTGAGCGGCGCCTCGCCGAGCACCTCGAAGACGTCGGGCGGCAGCACCGCGGCCCTGCGCCGGGAAAACCGTGATGCGGCGGCCACCGCCGTGAAGGCGGCGACGATCACGGCGAGCAGCTTCCAGTCGCCGAACTGCCGGGTTCCGGCGGACGGCTCCGCGGCCGGCGCGGTCGTGGTATCCAGGGGAAGCGCGGGCAGCACCTCGGGAATCCGGTTCGTCGGCCGGTCGGTCCGCGAGACTGTCGTCCGACCGGACGGCGTCGCCGGGTCTCCGCCGGAGGTCGATGCTTCAGCGAGAACGGCATCCGGCAGCGGCGCGACGGGATCCGGCCCGGCCGCCTGCGCCGCGGTGCCGCAGAGCGTCAGGCCGAGCAGCAGCACCGCCGCCCGGCCGATGCCGTCAGTTGCCCGCGAGCCATCCGCGCCGGCATCGGCCTGCGCCGACCAGTCGATCCGCGGCTGCGGGAAACGGTCGCCGGCCGCGCGCGGCACCGGGCCACGGTCGGATCGGCCGCCCAGCAGCCAAAGCAGCCCCGCGAGCAGTCCGACGCTCACGCTCGTCGCCGCCAACCAGGCCTGCCGCGGCACGTCCGCGAAACGTCCGGCTGCCACCAGCGAGATGATCTCGGCGAACTGCGGCTGGACGGCGGCAGGGCTGCGCCGCTCCTCGTCGAGGGCTCCCCGCGGGGCCGGCTCGCGGCGGCCAGCGACCGTCGCGCCGACCGGGAAGCCGGTGACGACGACGCGGCGGCGGTCCGGATCGCGGGTGGCCGGCAGCAGTGCGAGCACGTGCTGGCGGATCCGTTCGATCTCCTGCGCCTCGATGGCCAGTGGCTGCAGCTGCGGCTGCCCGGCGCGTTCCGCGGCCGCGCGGCAGGCGGCCTGGAAGTAGCTCTCCGGCACGGCGATCGAAACGAGGATGGAATCGGGCGCCGAGTCGGGCACGTCGGCCGCAGGCCGCGGGGCGGCCGCGGGCTGCGGTCCGGCGTCTGCGGTCGGCACGGCGGTGATGTCGGCTGGCGCGTTGGCGTCGGCGACCTTCTGGAGCCGATCCGTGCCGCGGATGTCGACGGCGGCCGGCGCGGGCGGCACCGGGACGGGATCGTGGTCGGCGGCAGCGAAGTCGACGGTCACGTCGACGGCGACGCCCTTGATGAAGGCCAGGGCCTGCCGCACCTTCGCGGCCACGTGCCGCTCGTGGGCGATCCTCCGGGCAAGCAGCGGGTCGGCCGCCGCGGCGGTGGAGTCGCGGTCGGCCTCGGTGTCGAGCGGCCCGGAGTAGACGCGGCCGCTGCGCAGGTCGGTGACGGCCACTCGCTCCGGCGCCAGCCCGGCGATCGATGCGCTCACGAGCACGCGGATCGCCTGCACTCGGGCCGGGTCGAGCTCGGTGTCGGGCTGGGTGCGGACGTTGACGCTCGCCGTCTTGGACGGCTGGGCGTGGACGCCGCCGTCGAAGCCGCGGCTCTCCGTGTCGTAGAGCACGGCGGCCCGCTCGATGCCGGGCATCGAGCAGATGACGAGCGACAGCTCCTCCTGGGTCGCGACGCGCAGCAATTCATCCTGCACCGCCCTGCTCTGCCACGGACTGTTTTTCTCGAGCGCCCGCCGGAGGCTGCCGCCGAACTCGCGGGGCAGCGCCTCGGCGTCGACGAGCGCCCGCATGTAGGCGCTCTGGCGGCTGCGCGGCACCCACACCCGGCCCCCTTCGGTGCGATGGTCGGCGAGCTGCGCGCGGTCGAAAGCCGCCTCCATGATGGCCATCTCCGAGGATGGCAGCACCATCCCGGCCAGCAGCTCGACCTCCTCGCTGGTCGGCCGGTCTCGCAGCAGCCACACCGCCCAGCCGATCGACGCCGCCACGAGACCTAGCGCGACCATCTGCGCGGGAGTGACCGGCAGCGCATGATCGCGGAACGATGGAGAGCGAAGCTGTGCGTCCATGCACTGCCCTTCGTGACGGTCGACGGTATGGCAACCCGATTCTGCGGCGACGTCCTCGTGTCGTGGCGGCCCGCCGGGACGGGAACGGGTGGTGGATCAGGCGGCGAGCCGCTGCGCCTGGCGACGCGGCACGCGGAGCGTGATGGCGGCCCCGCCTTCAGGGCAGTT
>JBIJCD010000287.1:0-5099 GCA_044344895.1 Pirellulales bacterium
ATGCCGTCGACATCACCAGCGAGCCAGGAGCAGACGTCGCGGGCGAGGGCCGCGCCGGAATCCGCCACCTCGATCTCCACAACGCCGCCGAGATCGATGCTGGTGACCGACAGTTCCCGCAGGGGCGGCGCATCGCTTTCGGCATCGGGCCTGGCGGCCGCCTCGAGCGCCCGCCACACGAGTGACTCGAGCAGGCGGCGGAGCGGGGCTGCCGCGGCCGGCAGCGGCTGTCCGGCGGGCACGTCGAGCGTCACGGCAACGTCCGGCAGGCCGCGTTCGCGGCGGGAGCGGCCGCAGTCGGCGAGGATGGACGTGAGCATGTCACGCAGCGACGTGCCATGCTCGTCGGAAACCGGGCGTCGCGAACCGCTGGGATGCGTCATCGTGAAACGGCCTGTCATGGTGCGGAGAGGGAGTGTACGGCGGCCGGAACGCCGCAGACCTCGTCCATGACCCACCGATTGACGTCGGCGAGGATGCAGGCGGCCAGGTCGCTGCTGCCCGGGTAGATCCGCATGGCCAGCGAGGCACCGGCGGCGTGGAACAGCCGCAGGGTGCGGTCGACGTGGGCGGCGCGGCCGCCGTGCGCATCGCCCTGCCGGCAGCACAGCAGCATCGGCAGCCGCCTCACCTCGGTGATCCTGGCGAACAACCCTTCGTCGAGCGGGAACCGGCCGCCGAGCGAGACGACGCCCGCGAAGGCGTCGGGGTGCCGGCAGGCGATGCGAAAGGCCTCCGTGCCGCCCGAGCCGCGGCCGACGAGAAAGATCCGCCGCCGATGGATCGACAGCCGGTCGCGGATGCGGTCGATCGACCGGAAGACCAGGTCGTCCCAGCACCGTGCGGCCGCGATCGCGGTCTGCTCGACGGGGGGCTGCGCGTCGGAGAGGGCCGGCGGAGTTTCGCCCGGCTGGATCGCCACGAAGTTCCGCAGGCTCACCCGGGCCATCACCCTGCCGAGGTCGAACGGACGCGCCCCGGGCCGCGGGCCGGCACCCGGCAGCCAGACGAGCAGCGGGTAGTCGTAGCCCGGCTCATAGCCCAGCGGCGTGAACAACCTGTCGTCCTCGAGCCAGTCGGCCGCCTCCGGCGCCGACCGTCCGCGGCCCGATGGGCAGCCTGGCAGTCGTCCTGCGCCGGTTGTTGGCAAAGCGGCCTTCCGGCCGGCCCGCTTTGCCGGACTCTGTCCCGCGTGCTGACCAGGTTTCTGACCCGGCAGTCGACTGCTCATCGGATACCTCGGCGGGCGGTGATGTGGCTGGACTCACAATGCCGGCGGCACACGCACCATCGCAGACGTTCACACGGGAAAAAACCCGGGCAAACGGCTCGTTTCCGGCCCGGGGTTTGTAACGGAACGCCCCCAGCCCGGCAACGCCAGGATCGTCGCCGGCAAACCGCGCGAGGCGAGGCAAGACGGGCAAGGGACAGAGCCCGCGCCGTCTCCGCGGCGACCGGCCGCTGACGCGGGCAGGAAGTAAGCCGCCGCAGCCGCCTACGCCTGGCGGTGGCCCGTGAGCCGATCCATCACGGAGACGAGTTCCTTGACCGCCGCGATGCTCTTGTCGAGCGCGGCCCGCTCATCGGCGAGCAGCTTCAGCTCGATGATCCGTTCCACGCCGCCGCTGCCGAGCACCACCGGCACGCCCACGAAATAGCCACCGACTCCGTACTCCTTGCCGCAGTAGGCGGCGCACGGCACGAGCCGCTTCTTGTCTCGCACCACCGCCTCCACCATCTGCGCCGTGGCGGCGGCGGGCGCATAGTAGGCGCTGCCGGTCTTGAGCAGCCCCACGATCTCCGCGCCACCGTTGCGGGCGCGGGTGACGATCGCGTCGAGCCGGTCCGGGGCGATCAGCTGCGTCACGGGGATGCCGCCGACGCTGGTGCAGCTGGGCACGGGCACCATGGTGTCGCCGTGGCCGCCGAGCAGCATCGCGGAGATGTCCTCGACGCTGACATCGAGCTCCATGGCCAGGAACGCGCGGTAGCGCGCGGTGTCGAGGATGCCGGCCTGGCCGATCACGCGGGCCGGCGGGAAGCCGGTGACCTGAAACGTGCGCTGCACCATCGCGTCGAGCGGGTTGCTCACGACGATGACCACGGCGTGCGGGCTCGTCTCCTTGATCTTCGCCGCCACGTCGCCCACGATCTTGGCGTTGGTGGACAGCAGGTCGTCGCGGCTCATGCCGGGCTTGCGGGCGATGCCGGCGGTGACCACGACCACGTCGCTGGCGGCGGTGTCGGCCCAGTCGGTGGTGCCGGTCAGCCGGGAGTCGAAGCCGACGATCGGCGACGACTGGAACAGGTCGAGCGCCTTCCCGGCCGGCATCCCTTCGGTGGCCGGGATGTCGAGGAGCACGATGTCGCCGAGTTCGGCGCCAGCGCACCAGTGGGCCGTCGTCGCTCCGACGTTGCCGGCGCCGATGATGGAGATCTTGGCTCGTCGCATGGTCGCTGTTCCTTCCGGGGACGTTGGTGCTGCGTGCGTGACTCGCGGGCGGGCCGAGGCCGGGCCGCGGCCCGTGCGGAAAGCGAAGGTTTTCGCGGCCGCCCGCGTCGGCGGCAAGTCCCGCAGGAAAACGCCGGGGAAACGCCGAGCCGCCGAGCGGGCCGACGATCCGCCCGTGGGCCGCCGGATGCGGCGGCGGGCCCGGCGCGTCAGGGGATGTCGATGCGGTCGGGCAGCTCGCCCCGCCCGCCGCGGCCGTGGCGGCGGGAGTCCCGCGAGAACGACCAGGCGGCCAGCGCGAGGGCCAGGCCGACGACCGCCGCCAGGGCGAGAAACGTCCACCCGAGCGTGTTCACGGCGGTGGTGGGGCTCGGCGCGGGCAACCAGGTGGCCTGCTTTCCGATCACCAACGCGGTCTCCCGTCGCTGTCCTTTCTGCACCTCGTCTCCCTGCGACGAGGTGATCCGCAGGTCCTGCAGCGGGTAGCCGTAGCGCTTGAGGGCGAAGCCCGACAGCCGCACCCGTTCGCCGATCCGTTGGCCCGTGGGCATGCCGGCGGGAAGCGTCCGCACGCAGCAGACGATCGGGTAATCCTGCTGCAGCCGCTCGTTCACCTTGATGAGCGGCGTCGGCACGAAGACGAACAGCTCCCAGTAGTGGTCGGTGCCGAGCTGCTGCCGCCGTCGGGCGTCGTCGACGGTGATCCGCGTGGCCCGCCGCGCGATCCCCTCGAGCGTGATCGGTTCGCCGCGATGGCTCTCGAACCAGCGCTGGCCTGGATCGATCAGCTGGAGGACGTCGGTGACGGGACCGTCCGCCGGCGCGGCGGCGGCGCCGCCGACGGCCGCCAGCATCGCGTAGAAGGCCTCGGTGTCGCCGGCCACCAGTTTCTGGCCGTCCTCCACCGTATCGAAGAGTCCGTAATCCATGCCGAGGTCGCCGAGCGGAGTGGGCGGAAACCACGACACCCGCACGGCAGCCACGAGCAGCTGGGACGCGGGGCCCGGCGCCGTCGATGGCCCGCCCGACTCCGCCAGCGGCAGCCCGACGGCGGCCGCCGGTTCGTCGATGGAACTGCCCCGCGGCCAGGCCCGCGGCACGTTGTCGGCGATGACGTCGACCGCGGTGCCGGCGGGCGTCAGGATCCGCACCACTTCCAGCTGTTTGCGGCCGGCGAGCTCGGCCTGTTCGGCGGCGAGCGGCACCGCCGTGACGAAGGCCGCCCGCCCCGCGACCCGCACGAGCCGGTCCTCCACCCGATTGCCTGGGGCGAGGTCGTCGACCGGCGTTGCATCGACGGCCCAGTGGTCTGCGAGGCCGGCAGGGGCCCGGGCGATCCGGGCCAGCACCCGCAACGCCGCCGCCTGCTTCGCCTCGTTCCAGGCCGCCGGCTCCTCGAGCACCGCCCGAGCGGCGCGATCGATCTGCCAGGTGGACAGGTAGTCGTCGAGCGAGGAACCGCGGGCCGACGCGGATGCGGCCAGCGTCAGCGCGGCGAGTGTCGTCAGGGCCAGCGCGGCCGGTGCGAGGCAGGTCGCGGACCGCGGGCCCCGGGCGGGACGGCTGGCGATGGTCATCGTGGAGGCTCCTGGGCGGACGGGGATGGGCGGGCGCTGCTGGCTGCCGCCGTGGCCGCTGCGGCCGTCATGGTGCGCGGGTGCGGTCGTGCTCGGCAAGCCGGCGCAGCGACTCCTCGGTGGTGCAGATATCGGCTCCCGCCAGCGTGGACGACAGGTCGGCCGGGGCCGGGCTCGCTCGCCGCGCCGGCCCGCGGCCCGCGGCCCGGATGCCCGCGAGCGTGACGAGCATGAGCGCCGCCATCGTGACCAGCGCCACGGTGCCCATCATGTCGTTCGACCGTCCACCCGCTGGCCGCGGCCGCCAGGACGGCTCGAGCGCCAGCACGAGCGGCGCCAGCCGCACGGTGTCGGTCGCGGCGTAGGCCCAGCGCTTGAAGAAGTAGCCCACCACCTCGACGGGCTCCGCGATCTTCAGCCCCTCGGGCATGCCGGCCGGCAGCTGCAGGAAGTAGACGACGATCGGCGACGGCGGCCCGCCCTCGGGCTCGAGCCAGCCCTGCCAGTAGTCGGTGAAGCCGTACGGGTTGCTCTGGGCGGGGATTTTTTCCAGGCGGCGGAGCGTGCCGCGGAACCGGACGAGCCGGCCGCGGAAGCTCACCGGCTGGCCGAAGAGCTCGGCGAAGCTCACCGGCTGCGCGTCGGCCCGCGCTGGCGGGCCTGATTCGGCCGACCGCAGCGTCGTGAGGATCTGAAACCAGGCGTCCTCGTCGGCGGACCGGAACATCGTGTCGTCTCGCACCTGCGCCAGCGCGGCCGCCGACGCGGCCAGCCCGCCGCCCTGCGGCCGTGCGGCCGGCTGGAGCGGGTCCACCTCGATCATCACGGCATGGGCGTCCGGAGGCTCGCCGCGGATCGCCGCCACCCGGGTGTCGATCTGTGCCGGCGCCGGGGCGGACGGCTTGGCGAACCAGGCCCGCTCCACCCAGCCCAGGGCGAGCATCACGAGCATGGCCGGCGGCATGAACAGCCAGAAGATCCGGCGCTGCTCCCGTCGGGCGAGAAAGTTGCGGGGGGTGGCGGGACGCGACGGCTGCCGATCATCGCTGCGCTGCGCGGTGTCGGCCGCC
>JBIJCD010000020.1:0-18186 GCA_044344895.1 Pirellulales bacterium
CTGCGGCGGATGTCAGCCGTCCTTGAGCTCCATGAACGCGTAGCACAGCATGTGCAGAATGTTCATCTGCACGTCCTCGACGCGGCCGTAGTGCAGGTCGTCGATCACGATCAGATGGTCGGCATGTTCGGCCACCGTGCCCCGCTTGCCCCCCACGAGCGCGACGGTCACGAGGCCGTGCTCACGGCCCCAGCGGGCGGCGGCGACGAGGTTGGGCGAACTGCCGCTCACGCTCGAGAGGATGAGCAGGTCGCCCCGCTCGGCATGGTTTTCCAGCTGCCGCACGAACAGCTCGTCGAACGAATAGTCGTTGCCGATGGCCGTCATCCAGGCGACGTTGTCGGCCAGCGACAGCACCTTGAACGGCCGCGCCGCCACGGCCGACGCCCCCTTGCCGAGGTCGGTCGTGAAGTGGGCGGCGTTGGCGGCGTTGCCGCCGTTGCCGCAGACGAAGATCCGCCGGCCGGCGGACCCGGCCTCCCGGATCAGTTCGACGATCTCCGCGATCGCCGTGGCGGGCACGGAGTCGAGCGCCCGGCTCTGCGCGGCCTTGTAGCCGCCGATCCAGTCGAGGGTTTGCTGCATGTGTCGCGGGTCGGAGGCCGAAGACCGGGGGCTGGTGGGTGGTGTCATGCCGGTAGCATACCCGCCACCCATGCCGCCTCGCTCACTCGAAGAAGCCCGGCGCCGTGTCGCCCGTCGCCTTCGTCCCCAGCGCCCCCCAGACGCCGTAGGGACTCGGGCTGCGGCTGGAAGAGCCGACCGTGGCGCCCGCCGACTGCACGGTGGCGGTGTTGCCGGTGTCGATCGTGTTGGCGATGAATCTCGTGGAGCCGTCGCAGAAGGCGGCGTTGACGCCGGCCGGATGAGCGCTCGTCGGGGGCAGCACGACGTCGCTGTTGTCCGCGTTGTTATCGGCGCCGCCGCAGGCCGGAGAGTTGGGCGCCAGCACCGTGTTGAACCCGACCCGCTCGGCCTGGCCGTCGGTCCACTTGGCGCCCCAGCGGCCCTTCACCTGAGTGCCGGCGACGTAGTTGGTGTCTCCGGCTACGGCCAGACAGGCGTTGGGCGTCGTGTTCACGGAGGTGACCTGAGCGATGCCCCACTTGATCGACGCGCTGTTCGTCGAGTAACCAGTGCTATCGCCGTGCATCCGCTCGCTAAGCATGATCGTCTTGCTCGTGCCGTCACGGATGTCGGAGATCGGGCAGCCGTCGGATTGGCGGATGGCGACCTGCGTGGCAGCGTCGGTGGCGCCGTACCGGGCCGTCGGCCACACGCCGCGGGCAGTTGTGCTCGTCGAGTAGATGCCCGTCACCTGGTCGCCCAGCGAGAGTGCGTAGCTGTTTTGTGCTGCAATCGTCGGGTTCATGTAGTCACTGGGGCACCGCAGGGCCTGCGGCGATGTGTCCCATATCGACCATCCGCCATAGGCCGCGGGGCCGCCGGGCGGCAGGGTCGTGGTGTTGGAGCCGGCCTGGATCTGGTTCCACATCTGCAGTTCGTCGCAGTAGGGCAGCATCTCGACGAATGCGCTCCGTCGGCCGGTGTTGTTCTGTTTGCCGGTCGGAAAGGTGTAGCCGCAGCAGGTGCCGCCGTTGCGGGCGGGCAGCGCCTTCTTCGCGCTCTCGAACTGCAGTGCGGCCAGCGCCAGCTGCTTGAGCTTGTTGTTGCAGGCGGAGGTGCGGGCGCTCTCGCGGGCGCTCTGCACGGCCGGCAGCAGCAGGCCGACGAGCGTGCCGATGATGGCGATCACGACGAGCAGCTCGACCAGCGTGAAGCCGTTGCGGCGGCTGTGAGCCAAGCGCGAGGCCGAAGGAATGACCATGGGGGAGTCCTTTGCTGACGGGGATGAGGCGGGAGAAGAGTGAGGATGTGCGGCGACGACGGCCGTGATGCGGAGCTATTTCTTGAGATCGAATTCAAATGAGTTGGCGGCGCCCGCGGCCACCTCGGCGGTGAGCCCCGACTTCGTGGGATCGGCATACTGCTCCGGCACGAAACTCTTGGGCTTCGGTGACGACTCCGTCGGGGGCGCGTACCCGGCCGCGTTCATATCCCCACCGGATGTGGCGTCGTCGAACTTGGTGACGGCGACTTTGTATTTTCCGGGCACCGCACCGTCTTTGGCGGCGAATGTCGAGAGCGTGAAAGTGCCGGCGTCGTCGGTGATGCCGGAGGCGCCATTGCCCTTGCCGTCGGGCTGGAAGCTCACCGTGGCCTTGGCCAGCGGCTGGCCGCCGAGCGTGACGCGGCCCTTCGCCGCCACGGTTTGCGGTCGGTTCGACGCTGGCTGCCCCGAACAGCCTGCGACCGCGACGGCGAGCACCGCCACGAATCCGGCCAGGGGGCGAATCAAGGATCGGGCCGCATGAACCACGGGCACTCCTTCCGGCGGACGGGCGAGGGCGAGGCGTATCGGCTGCTCGCTCAGCGAGAGAGCATAGAATCGAGCGATCGCTCCAAAAGCCATCTTGTGTCGGAAGTATGAGATCGTCAAACCCTCTGTTTCCGGGAGGGGGCAGCCGCTTTGGTCCCGCGTCACGCGTGATGCCGCGGCCCGCAGCGGCGTGATCGGCGCGGCCGTACAGAGCCGCAGCCCGCCGTCGTCCAGCGTAGACTTGAGGCCGGTCCGGGCCGTCCGATCCCTCGGAGGGATGGGCGGCCGGCGATGAGGACGCATCAGCGATGGACGAGCCGCACCGATCAGCCACCGGCTGGATGCTTTTGGCCACCGCGGCTGCGGCGATCGGGCCGATCGTCGTCGCTGCACAAGAACCAGGCTTCGCACCGTACGCGTTCGAGGCGGAGGTGCGGCCGCTCCTGGTGCGGCGCTGCGGCGACTGTCACGGCCCCGAGACGCAGGAGAGCCGCCTCCGGCTCGACGTCAAGCACCGGGCGCTGAAGGGGGGCGACTTCGGACCGGTGATCCTGCCCGGCAGGAGCGGCGAAAGCGAGCTTGTCCGCCGCATCGAGACCGCTGATGACAAAAAGCGGATGCCTCCCGAGGGCGAGCGGCTCTCGGCCGCCGAAATCGACCTGTTGCGGCGGTGGATCGACGCCGGCGCCCCCTGGCCCGACACCGAGGCCGACCGGCTGGCCCACGAACGCGACCGCGATCCGCGGCTCGACCACTGGGCCTGGCAGCCGGTCGCGCGACCCGTCGTGCCGCCGGCCCACGAGGGCTGGCCGGGCCACAACGCCATCGACCGCTTCATCCAGCGGGCGCTCGCCGACCGCCGCCTGGCCCCGGCCCCGGAGGCCGACCGCCGGACGCTCATCCGTCGGCTGTCGTTCGACCTCACCGGCCTGCCGCCCGCGGCCGACGACGTGGCCGCGTTCATCGCCGACGCCTCTCCCGACGCCTATGAAAAACTCGTCGATCGGCTGCTCGCCTCGCCGCACTACGGCGAACGGTGGGCCCGCCACTGGCTCGACATCGCCCACTACGCCGACACCCACGGCTTCGAGCGCGACCAGTTGCGGCCCCACGCCTGGCGGTACCGCGACTGGGTGATCACCGCCCTCAACGCCGACCTGCCCTACGACGAGTTTCTCCGCAGGCAGATCGCCGGCGACGTGCTCGCGCCGGACGACCCCGAGCAGGTCACGGCGACCGGGTTTCTCGCGGCCGGCCCGTGGGACTTCGTCGGCCAGGTGGAGACCAAGAGCGACGTCTTGCGGCGGCAGGCCCGGGCCGACGACCTCGACGACATGGTCACGCAGGTGATGACGGCCGCCTGCGGGGTGACGATCAACTGCGCCCGCTGCCACGACCACAAGCTCGATCCGATCTCCCAGCAGGAGTACTACTCGCTCGTCGCCGTCTTCGCCGGCGTGAAGCGAGCCGACATTCCTACGAGCCGGGCCGCCGAGACGGCCTACACGAGCAGGGGGGCCGAGCTGAACGCGGCGGTGGCGGCGGCCCGGGCCGAGGTGCACGCGCTGGCCGGCAAGCCGATCGACCTGGCCGACATCGTCGGCGGCGGCGACGGCCGCGGCTCCGGCAAGAAAGGGTCCGGCATCGACTCCCGCACCGGCAAGGAGGTCGACAAGCAGCCGCGCAACATCCTTCCCGGCATCACGGTCAACCGGCCGCAAGCAGGGCCGACGAAGTTCGTCAACGCCGTGTTCGTGCCGCACGGCCCGGGCCCCGTGCCCGTCACGACGACCGGGCTCATGGTGGACGGGATTCCTGAGACGAGCAAGGCCGGCTGGGACGCGATCCGCAACGGACCGGTGGCCAACCAGCATGCGACGAAGCTTGGCGACGTCGATTACGCGGCGGACGATCATGCGATCCTCGGTCTGCACGCCAACGCGGGAATCACGTTCGACCTCCGCGAAATCCTCGCGGCCGCCCCGGTCGCCAATCCGCGGTTCCGTGGAGTCGTGGGCTACGGCGGCACGACGCCCAGGGACGGGGCCGACTACTTCGTGTTCGTCGACGGCGTGCTCCGCGCGCGGGGGCGGATCGGCTTCGTCGATGGCGGCACGCCGCTCGATGTCGCGCTGCCGGCCGCCGCGACGTTCCTCACGCTCGTCGCCACCGACGCGGGCAACGGCATCGGGCACGACCAGGTCTTTTTCGGCGATCCGCGGATCGAGGGAGATCCCCCGACGCTCGATGCCACGGGCACGGAGCGGCTCGCGACGGCCCAGGCACGCCTCGCGAAGCTCGAAAAGGAACTCAAGAGCCTGCGACCGCCCGACAGGGTCTTCGGCCCGGTCGCCGCATCGCCCCCCGCGGTGAAGGTCAACGTCCGCGGCAACCCGGAGGCGACGGGCGACGAGGTGGGCCCGGGTACGATCGCGGCCGTCGCTGGTTTGCCGACGTCGTTCGGCGGTGCGGCCACGCCCGATGCCGACCGCCGCAAGTCCTTCGCTGCATGGGTCACGTCGCCCGACAACCCGCTCACGCCGCGCGTGATCGCCAACCGGCTCTGGCACCACCACTTCGGCACGGGATTGGTCGACACGCCGAGCGATTTTGGGATTGGCGGCGGGAAGCCGTCGCACCCGGATTTGCTCGACTGGCTGGCGGCCGAGACCGTGGCCCGTGGCTGGTCGCTCAAGGGCATGCACCGGCTCATCTGCACGAGCCACACCTATCGGCAGCGGAGCGTGGATGTGCCCGGAGCCGCGGCGGCGGCCGCGATCGACGCCGACAACAGGCTGCTCTGGCGGCAGTCGCCCCGGCGGCTCGACGCCGAGAGCCTCCGCGACGCCACGCTCACCGTCGCCGGCTGCCTCAATCCCGACATGTTCGGCCCCGGCTATCGCGACTTCGACTACGAAGAGGCGTATGCACCCATCTACCGCTACATCACGCCCGACAAGCCCGAACTCTGGCGGCGGAGCATCTACCGGTTCATCGTGCGGAGCACGCCGCATTCCTTCATGACCACGCTCGACTGCCCGAATCCCGCCAACCTCGCGCCGGCGCGGCTCGAGACGACGACGGCGCTGCAGTCGCTCGCGCTTTTGAACAACGACTTCATGCTCCGGCAGGCGGGTCACTGGGCGAAGCGGCTCGAGCGGGAGGCGGGGATCGACCCAGTGGCCCAGATTCGCCGCGCCTACACGCTCGCGCTGGCCCGCGAGCCCGACGACGCGGAACTTGCCGCGGCCGTGGCGCTCGTGCAGTCGGCCGGCCTGCCGCAGCTCTGCCGGATGCTCTTCAACACCAACGAATTCGTCACCGTGGACTGACCATGCAGCCCGACGCCTTTCCCTGCCGCCTCCACCGCGGTGACGTGTCGCGCCGGAACTTCCTCTGGGAGCTCGGTGGCGGCCTCGGCGGGGTGGCCCTCGCGGCCCTCCTGGCCGACGAGGCCCGGGCCGCGACCCGCGCGGCCAATCCGCTCGCCGCGAGGCAGTCGATGTTTCCGGCCCGGGCGCGGGCGGTGATCAATGTCTTCTGCCCCGGCGGCCTCTCCCACCTCGACACGTTCGACCACAAGCCCGAGCTCGCGAAGCGGGATGGCACGCCCTTCGACACGACCGGTGCCGTGCAATTCTTCGCCTCGAAACCCGGCAACTGCCAGCGGAGCTACTGGCCGTTCCGCCAGCACGGCGGGTGCGGCCGCTGGGTGAGCGACCTGCTGCCGAGGCTCGCCAGCCACGTCGACGAGATGGCCTTCATCCACTCGATGCAGAGCAAGACGGCGCTCCATGGTCCGGCGATGTTCATGGCGAACTCCGGCTTCATCCTGCCCGGCTTCCCGTCGATGGGCGCCTGGGTCACGTATGGCCTGGGGAGTGAATCGGAGGAACTGCCGGCGTTCGTGGTGCTCCCCGATCACCGCGGCCTGCCGCCGGGTGGGCCGGTGAACTGGGGCGCGGGATTCCTGCCGGCGATCCACCAGGGCACCGTGATCGAGACCGCCGCGGGCCGGCCGCCGATCGCCGATCTCTTCGCGTCGGACGAGCACGCGGCACTCATCGCCGGTGATCGGGCGGGCCGCGACTTTCTCGCCGTGGCGAACGCCCGCCACCTCGGACCTCGCGGCGACAACAGCGAACTAGCCGCCCGGATCGCCGCCTACGAGCTCGCCGCGCGGCTCCAGCTCTCCGCCCCCGAGGTCACGAACCTGTCTGGCGAATCCGAGACCGTAGAGCGGCTCTACCAGCTCGATCATCCCGAGATCGGGCCCTTCGGCCGGCAGTGCCTGCTTGCCCGACGGCTCGTGGAGCGGGGCGTGCGGTTCGTGCAGATCTACTGCGGCGCCGAGAACACCACCGCCAAGAAGATCCGCCCCAACTGGGATTCGCACGAGGACGTCGTCCGCGACCACGGCTACTGGGGCCCGATCCTCGACGGAGGCGCCGCTGCGCTGCTGACAGACCTCAAGACGCACGGCCTCCTCGACAGCACGCTGGTCATGTGCCAGACCGAGTTCGGCCGCCAGCCGGCTGCCCAGGGCAAGGGCCGCGACCACAACGCCGGCGCCTTCACAGTCTGGCTGGCCGGTGGCGGCATCAAGGGGGGCACGGCCCACGGGTCGAGCGACGACCTCGGCTTCAAGGCCCAGGAGCATCCGACCTTCTGCTACGACCTGCATGCCACCGCCCTGCACCTGCTGGGCATCGACCATACGAAACTCTCCGTCTACAACAACGGCATCCAGCGGCGGCTCACCGACGTGCACGGCCACGTCATCGCGCCGATCGTCGCCTGAGCGCCGTGCGGATCCGGCCGCGTCCCCCGGCACCGAAAGGCGGCCCCCTTGAACGAACTCGATCGCCGGCAGCGTCTCTTCGTGGCGGCGATGGCCGAGGAGTTGCGGCGGGGCGGCATCGGCCGCCGCGGCTTCCTCCGCGCCGCCGCCGCCGCGGGCTTCGGGTTCACGTGCGCCCGGTATCTTGCCGGCGGCTCACCGCTCCGGTCCCGGCTGCACGCGGCGGAGCCTGACGCGGTCGCCAGCGGCATCACGGGTGAGCAGCGGCGGTTCCTCGCCGACATGGGCCGGCGGTTCAAGGGCACCCGGATCAAGGTCGTGTCGGAGAACACGCCCCCGGGCGTGTCGATCGGCCGGATGATCCGGGAGGAGTTCACGCCGCTGACAGGCATCGAGGTCGACTGGCCGATGGTGCCGCTCGATCAGGTGCTGGCCCGGACCGTGAAGGACACGCTCGCCGGTGCCGACGGCGACAAGGGACACCACGACATCTTCTATTGGGACCAGGCCTGGCTGGCCCGGTTCGCCGCCGAGAGCATCGGCGTCGACGAGCTGCTCGGCCGCACGGATCTGGCCTATCCGGGCTACGACTTCGGCGACTTTCTCCCGCAGCTGGT
The DNA here is from genome assembly GCA_044344895.1 of Pirellulales bacterium. Lineage (GTDB taxonomy): Bacteria > Planctomycetota > Planctomycetia > Pirellulales > UBA1268 > CAMCQY01. The sequence continues at coordinate 7,799 of JBIJCD010000020.1, forward strand.
CGAGGCGACCGCCAGCCACGGCGGCCGCACGGTCGGCGTGCCGTTCGACATCCCGATCTTCATCATGATGTACCGCCGGGACGTCCTCGACGAGCTGAAGCTGTCGGTGCCGAAGACGATGGGAGAATACCTCGACGTGGTGCGGGCGATCGACGCCGCGAAGCGGGGGGAGGGGATGCACGGCACGACCGGCCAGTGGAAGACCGGACATTTTTCGCTGCAGTGCGACGCGTCGGCCTGGATGTGGGCCCACGGCGGCCACCACTTCGACGGCGAGAACCGCCCCGACTACCTCATTGACGGCAACGCCAAGGGGCTGCGGTACATGCTCGAACTGGGAAGGCACATGAGCCCCGATGTCCGCGGCTGGGACTGGGACGGCGAGGCGTCCTCCTTCACGCAGGGCCGGGCCGGCATCGTGATCTCCTGGAGCGAGTTCTTTCCGGCCTGCGATGATCCCGCCAGCAGCAGGGTCGTGGGGCTGGTGGAGCCGGCCGACTGCCCGGTGGAGGATGTGCGGCTCGCGCCCGCCCAATGCGGCTTCCACGAGACACCCGGCATCAGCCGCCAGGGCGGATCGTGCCTGGCGCTGAGCCGGCACGCCCCACACCCCGACGCGGCGTGGGTCTTCATGCAGTGGGCCACGAGCGCCGACGTGACCGCCCGCGCCAACGCCGACGGCGCCGACACCCCCATCCGCCGCAGCAGCTACGCCGATCCGCGGGTGCTGGCCAAGAGCCGGCCGGTGCAGGGAACGACCCGCCACTTCGAGGTGACGCGGCGGGCCATCGAGGGCCGCATGGGCAGCTCGCCCCACCTCCCGGCCTGGGTGACGCTTGCCAACGAGGTCAATGCCGCCGAGTTCGGCAAGCTGACGACCGGCCGGCAGGGGGTGGAGGAGACGCTGCAGGCGATCCAAAAGCAGACCGTGGCATTCCTCGCCGCGGCCCGCTGACAAGCGGCCAGCCCGCGGCTCAGGTCCGCTCGGCGCCGGTGTCGAGCACCGCCATGAAGGCCTTCTGCGGGATGTCGACGCTGCCGACGCTCTTCATCCGCTTCTTGCCCTCCTTTTGCTTGGCCCAGAGCTTCTTCTTGCGGGAAATGTCGCCACCGTAGCACTTGGCCGTGACGTTCTTCCGCATGGCCGAGATCGTCTCGCGGGCGATCACCTTCGTGCCGATCGCCGCCTGCAGGGCCACCTCGAACATGTGCCGGTCGATTTCGCCGCGAAGCTTCTTCACGATCGACCGGCCGCGGCGGTCGGCGTCACGGCGGTCGCAGATGATCGACAGGGCGTCGACCTTTTTGCCCCCCACGAGAATGTCGAGCCGCACGAGGTCGGCGGGGAAGTAGCCGACGAGCTCGTAGTCCATCGTGCCGTAGCCGCGGGTCACGCTCTTGAGCTTGTCGTGCATGTCGTAGATCACCTCGGCCAGCGGCAGGTCGAAGGTGAGCATCGCCCGCGTGGGCGAGAGGTATTCGGTCTTGAGGTAGGTGCCGCGGCGGTCGGTGCACAGCTGCATGATCGGCCCGATGTGCTCGACCGGCACGAGGAAGTTCGTCCGCACGATCGGCTGGCGGAATTCCTCGATCTGGCCCGTATCGGGCACGTCCTGCGGGTTGGTGATGGAGATCGTCTCGCCGTCAGTCTTGAGAATCTGATAGGTGACGTTCGGCGCGGTCTGCACGAGGTCGAGGTCGGCCTCCTGCTCCAGCCGCTGCTGAATGATCTCCATGTGGAGCAGGCCGAGGAAGCCGCAGCGGAAGCCGAAGCCGAGCGCCTCGCTCGACTCGGGTGCGAACTCGAACGACGGGTCGTTGATTGCCAGCTTTTCCAGTGAGTCGCGGAGCTCCTCGAAGTTCTCCCCCTCGGAGGGATAGAGGCCGCAGTAGACCATCCGCTGCGGCGGCTTGTAGCCGGGCATCGGAGCGGCCGCCTGGTCGCCGGGGATCGTGACGGTGTCGCCGATGTGCACCTGCTTCACGTCCTTGATGTTGCAGACGAGGTAGCCCACCTGGCCGGCCACGAGCTCCTCGCAGGCCCGCCGCTGCGGCACGAACTGGCCGAGCTCGAGCACCTCGTGGGTCACGCCCGTCTCCAAGAAGCGGATCTTCTGCCCCTTCTTCACCGTGCCGTCGATGAGCCGCACGTAGGTGATCGCACCGCGGTAGCTGTCGTAGTGGCTGTCGAAGATCATCGCCCGCAGCGTGGCCTGCGGGTCGCCCTTGGGGGGCGGGATCCGCTCCACGATCGCCGCCAGCAGGTCGTCGATGCCGATCCCGGTCTTGGCGCTGGCCTTGATGACCTCGGTGGGGTCGATCGCCAGGCTCTGCTCCATCTCGGCGAGCACCTCGTCGACCCGGGCATGCACGAGGTCCACCTTGTTGATCACCGGGACGATCGCGAGATCCTGGTTGATCGCGGCGTAGGCGTTGGCGACGGTCTGGGCCTCCACCCCCTGGAAGGCATCGACCAGGAGTACCGCGCCCTCACAGCAGGCGAGGCTCCGAGAGACCTCGTAGTGGAAGTCGACGTGGCCGGGAGTGTCGATGAGGTTCAGCTCGTAAAGCTCCCCCTGATGCCTGAACTCCATGCGGACGGCCCGGGCTTTGATCGTGATGCCCCGCTGCCGCTCGAGTTCCATGTCGTCGAGCATCTGCTCCTTGAGCTGCCGCTTCTCGACGGTGCCAGTTCGCTCCAAGAGCCGGTCGGCGAGCGTGCTCTTGCCGTGGTCGATGTGGGCGATGATGGAAAAGTTGCGGATGTGCTTGCAGTCGATGGCCATGAGAGGATTCTAGACGAGTTTCACCGGCGGTGCAGGATCAGGCTTTCGCGGTCGACACCGTGAGAAAGCCGACTGCAGAATGCGCGAAAGCCCAGTCGGCGTGCGCCGGGGCTGCCCGTGCCCCGTCGCCGGACGTTCGCTCCGGACCTCCAGGCCTGCGCTCTCTCGAAGCTGGCCTCGCTTCGCCCATCCTGGGCTGCGCTTGCCAGCGACGCCGGCTCTCGGAGCACGGGCAGCCCCTCGTCGTGTGGTGGATCGTCGAGCCGGCCACTGCGCGGGCCATCAACGGCGGCGGCGATGCTCCAGGCGGGCAAAGCCGGCGGCGCCGATCGAGCCTGCGTCGCCGCCGAGGCTGGCGAAGCGGATCGGGGTCTTCTCGGCCAGCAGCGGAAAGGTCCGCCGCTTCACCTCCGCCCGCACGCGTTCGATGAAGGCCTTGCCGACCGGCGACTCCTCGCCGCCGAAGAGCATCGCGCCGCCGAGGATGACGGCCTCCGGGTCGATCGTGTGCATGAGCGTCACGATCCCGATGCCGAGCCAGCGGGCGGTTTCCATGAGCAGATCGAGCGCCAGCGGGTCGCCCGCACCGGCCTCGCGGCCGATGAGGATCGGCGTGAGCGGCTCGCCGCCGGCCACTGCGGCGGCCAGCGAGCCGGTGCCGCCAGCGGACAGCTTCTCGCGGCCGCGGGCCACCAGTGACGTAGCGCTCGAGTAGGCCTCGAGGTGACCGGGCTGCCCACAGGGGCAGCGCCTGGCCGTGTCGGAGGGATCGACGATGATGTGGCCGCACTCCGAGCCGTGGCTGTGGGCGCCGTCGAGCGACATTTCGCCGATGATGATGCCGCCGCCGATGCCGGTGCCGAGCGTGAGCAGCACGAGACTCGAATACTCGCGGCCGGAACCCACCCAGAACTCGCCGTAGCCGGCGGCGCTGGCGTCGTTGGCGTAGGTCACGGCGTGGCCGCAGTGCGCGGCGACGCGGTCGCGGATCGGGAAGCCGTCCCAGCCGGGAAGATTCCCGGCGCGGATGATCACGCCCGTGCGCAGGTCCTGCGGGCCGGGTGTGCCCAGTCCCACGGCCGCGATGTCGCTCGTGGCGATCCCCGCCATCGCGGCGAGCGTGTGCACGGCGCGGCCCATGCGGGCCGCCGCGTCCTCGGGGCCGCGGTCGGCGTGCGTCGGCTCGGTGTGGAAGGCGACGATGCGGCCGGCGTCGTCGACGAGCGCCGCCTTGATGTTGGTGCCGCCCAGGTCGACGCCCGCGTAGAGCGGCAGCGCTGCCTCAGACAGCGGAAGAAGCCGACGGGTGCTCATCGGGCCCGCTCAATCACCCGCCGGCAGGCGGCTGGTCTCCACGGAGGGCGTCGGCCCGGTGCAGGCCTTCATGAACGCCACGAGGTCGGCCTTCTCCTGCGCGGAGAGCTTCAAGGGGCGGATCTTCTCGCTCAGGGTGGGGTTTGGATGGCCGCCCTTGTCGTACCACTCCACCACCTCCTCCAGCGTCGCCACCGAGCCGTCGTGCATGTAGGGGGCCGAGAGGGCGACGTTGCGGACCGTCGGCGTCTTGAAGGCACCGGTGTCCTTCGGGTCCTTCGTGACGGCGAACCGGCCCACGTCTGGCTCCGGCTTGTCCATGCCGATGCCGATGTTGTGGTACTTCTCGTCGGCGAGGTTGGCGCCCACGTGGCAAGCGGTGCAGTTGCCCTTCTCCGAGAAGAAGATGTCACGGCCGCGCTTCGCCTCCTCGGACATCGGGCTGGCCTCGGCGCCGGCCTTGGCGGCGGCGAACGTCTTGGCGAGGGCGGGGTCGTCGGCGATGTCGTCGGCATCGAGGTTGGCGAACGCCCGCAGTTGCTCGCCGTAGTCGTAGGGTGACGGGGCCGTGACGAGCGCCCGCTCGAAGGCGGCGATCGCCTCGCCGACCCGGGCGATCGAGAGGTCGCCGAAGACCTTCTCGAACTGCTTCCGGTAGACCGGCATCTCGCCGAGCCGCTTCACCACGCCCTCGTGCGTGAAGCCCATCTCGATCGGGTTGGCGATCGGGCCCACCGCCTGGGCTTCGAGCGAATCGGCCCGACCGTCCCAGAACTGGGCCCCGGACAGGATCCGGTTGAACGACACCGGTGAGTTGCGGCCGCCGAGCTGGCCGCGGATGCCCACGCCCGTCTTCGTGTGCGCCGAGTAGCCCTCGGCGGGGTTGTGGCAGCTGGCACAGCTGACGGTCGCGTCGGCCGAGAGCCGCGGGTCGAAGTAGAGCTGGCGGCCGAGCTCGATCTTGGCCCGAGTGAGCGGGTTCTTGTCGAGGCCGCTGATCTGAGCGGCCCCCTGCGAGAGTCCGAGCGGCAGGACCGGCTCGAGCTCGACGAAGTTTTTGGGATCGGACAGCCACTGGTTGATCTGCTCGAGCGTGATCGGTCCGCTGCCGGGCACGCCCGCCGTGAGCGACGGATCACCGAGCATCACCCGCTCCCGCGCCGCGGGCTGCGCCGGCTCGGCCTTGGCGGCGGGCGGTGTCGACGGCGGCGGGGCCGCGGCTTGCTGCGGCGCCGGGGCGGGCTCGGGCTTCCGCTCCATCTTCGCCGCAGTCGTGGCCTCGATCGTGCGGCCGGCTTCGGCGATCGCCTTGTCGGCGGCCGCCGTCGCCTCGTCGACGGTCTTCTTCGACTGTGCCGCCGCCTCGTCGATCGCAGCCGTGCGGGCATCCTTCGCGGCCTTGTCGGCCGCCGGCTCGATCGTCTCGATCGTCTCGATTTCGACCACTTCCCGGCTCGCGCCGGGGCGGGCGGAGGGAGAGCAGCCGAGGCATGTGGCGGCGGCGAGCAGCGCCACCAGGTGAACGCGGGGCGAGGCCCAGGGACGGATCGTCATGGCGAAAGCTCCTCGGGGACTCTCAAGGCGGGGGCCGGCCTGGAGGACCAGGCCTTTCATGATAGTGCGGTGCCGAAGGAAGTGTACCGGCAGTCTCGCGGCGGTTTTCAAAGGATTTCGTCGGTGGCGAGCCACTCCAGCTCGCCCGGCTGGCCGGGGCCGTCGTCGAGCCGGATCGACGCGACCGCACCCTTCTGCATCCGGATCGAGGCCGAGCCGTCGCCGATCGTCAGCGCGACCAGCCGGGCGACGCAGGGCATGTGGCCCACCCAGGCCACCCGGGCGGCGTCCTGGTCGGCGGTCCACTCGACGAGCGCCTGCCAGTCGGACGCCGGTGCGAGGGCGTCGATCACTTCCACGGGCGGCCGGTTCTCGAGCGCGTCGGCGAGGATTTCGGCCGTCTCGCGGGCCCGGATGAGCGGACTCGTGGCGACGAGGTCGACCTCCATGCCCGCCTTGCGCAGCCGTTCCATCATGGCGGCGAATCGCTTGCGGCCCTTCTTCGTGAGCGGCCGGGCATGGTCGTCGATGCCGGGGCCCTGATCCTCGGCCCAGGCGTGCCGCACGATGTAGAGGTGGGTGGTGAGCTGGGGCATGACGGAATTGTGCGTGCGGGGCGGGGCCACGGCAAGCGCGGGCCTCGTCGCGCACGGCCCCTTTCGGGTGGCCGCGGCCTCAGGCCTTTCGCCACAGGTCGTCGTCGGCGACACGCTCCCGGTCGATCGCCGCCGCTGCCTCGCGCCGCCAGCGGACCGCGTCGGTGGGATAGCCGGCCGTCGGCTCGAGCCCGGGCTGCCGCGCCGACCAGAAGGCGTTGAATGCCAGCATCGCCAGTTCGCGGACGTACTTGGCCGTCATGCTGGCCAGCGCCACCGGCGGCCGTGCCTCGCCCCCCACGCAGAACTCGACCCGGCAGGCGGCCGCCCCGCCGGTCGCGGGCACTGTGTAGGCCGATCGGGTCGGCGTCTCCTCCAGCGGCTGCACCAGCGGCGCGTCGAAGTGGCGGGCCACGAGGCCGCCGTACCGTTTGCGACCGCCGTGCCGGTCGCACCACACGACCGCCGGCTCGGTGGCGGCTTCGGCTCGCAGCGCGGACGCGAGATCGAGCGTGGCCTGCGAGAGGATGTCGGACTTGTTGAGACCGCGGTGCAGCAGCGCGTTGAACTCGCCCGCATAGAGGCAGCGACACGCGACGCGGAGAAGCTGCACGCGATGGCGCTCGAGCACCGCGCGGGCCGCGGCCGCCGCGGTACGGCAGCCATCCGCGGCGGCCGCCGCGGGCAAGGCCAGCGACGGCAGCTCGCGCCACGGTCCGCCGCCGTCGGCGGGCGAGATCGGGCCGAGCGGCCGCTCGAGGGCGGGCCAGCCGTCGGGCACGCCGCCGCCCGCCAGGAGCAGGCCGACGACGACGCCCCGTTCCAGAAGCTCCAGCCCGACACCCGCGCGATACACCTCCTTGGAATCGCCCCACAGCGGTCCCGCGCCGACCGCCGCCGTCGCGGCCGCCACCGCCGCCGCCAGCGTCGCCTCGGCCTCGTCGGAACCGCAGGCGACCCGCCACGCCGTCGCCGCCACCACCAGCGGCCCGAGGTTCGGCCCGTAGCCTGCCTCGTCGGTGCCGATTACGAGCGTCATGGGGCGACCGGCCGCGGCGCGGCGAAGCTGCGGCAGTATTCGTAGACCGCGATCGACGCCGACGTGGCGGCGTTGAGGCTGTGCGGCAGCCCGTACATCGGGATTTCCGCGACCCGGTCGAGCCGGGCGAGTACGTCGTCTTCGAGGCCGGTCCGCTCGTTGCCGACGACGAGCACGGTCCGCAGCGCGAAGGCGAAACCGAACAGCGGCTCGGAGTGGGTGGCCTGCTCGAGGCCGACGATCTCGAAGCCGTCGGACCGCAGCCGGTCGAGCACCGGCGGCAGGCTGCGGTGGATCTCGAGGGCCACCGATTCGGCGCCGTCCCGTGCGATCCGCTCGTGCAGCCGCGCCGCGCCGCAGGCGATGACCCGCGGAATGCCGAAGCAGCCGCAGGTGCGGACGATGTGCGAGAGGTTCACGTGGCTCCGCATCGCCGCGCAGGCCACGATCAGCTCCCCCGGCCGCGACGGCGGCTCGGGCGGCTTGTGGCGGAGGTGTGCGAAGCGGGGCATGGCGGCATTCTCGGGCCGCCGCCGGCGGAGTCCAGTGGGCCGCGGTCCGGGCTGGAGCGGTTCTCGTGTCCGTGGAGCGATCACCGCCGGGACGGCGAAAGTCTCCTCGCGGGATGATTTCGCACGACGACCTGCGGCGCCGCAGGCGTCGTGGACATGCGAAATCCTCCAGGCTCGTCGAGCTTCCGCCTTTTCCCGGCTGGCCGTGCGCTGCCGCGGGGCGGTGGGGGAACCGAGCACGCTTGGCAGCGGCTCCCTGTTCGCCAGGCTCGCTGGGTCATCGCCGCCGCCATGGCTGCAGCGATGACGGATGCGCTTTAGAATGGCGACCTCGTCGCCGCACGCCGGCGGCACGTCCGCATCCGGAGCCGCCATGCCACGCCTGCCCGCCCGCGTCGCCTCCCAATCCGCCAACGGCATCCCGGCCGCCGCCGCACCGACCGCAGCCGCCGGGCCGCGCAAGGGCGACGTCGTGCGGGGGCCGCTGGCGGCCGGCCGCGAGACGGTCGAGTCGATCGTGATCGCGTTTACGCTGGCGCTGTTGTTTCGCGCCTTCGAGGCGGAGGCGTTCGTGATCCCGACGGGATCGATGGCGCCCACGCTCATGGGCCGCCACAAGGATCTGGCGTGCGAGTCGTGCGGCCGCGACTTCCGGGTTGGCTGCAGCGCCGAGGAGGACGACCAGTCGCAGAGCCTACGGGCCGAGCTGGCCCAACGGGAGCGGGAGCTCGCCGACCTCAAGGCCAACACCGCCGGCGGCGGGCTACAGCAGCGGGAAGAGGTGCGGCGGCGGATCGAGGTGCTGGAGAGCGAGCTCGGTCCGATCAGCCAGCTGCGGACGCGGCTGGCGAGCAAGATGGTGCCCGCGGCCCGCTGCCCAAACTGCGGTCACGTCACCCGCGTCGTCGAGGGCGCGGGCGGCCAGATGCGGTACGACCCGCGGTATCCGTCGTTCAGCGGCGACCGCATCCTCGTCAACAAGTTCGTCTACGATTTCCGCGAGCCACAGCGCTGGGACGTGGTCGTCTTCAAGTATCCGGAGGAGGCCAAGACGAACTACATCAAGCGGCTCGTCGGCCTGCCGGGCGAGACCGTCTCCATCGTCGGCGGCGACATCTGGACCAGCCGCGATGGCGCGACGCCGAGGATCGCCCGCAAGCCGCCGGACCGCCTGCGGGCGATGCTGCAGTGCGTGCACGACAGCCGCTTCGTGTCGCCGGAGCTGGAGCGGGCCGGCTGGCCCCGCTGCTGGAGCGACTGGTCGCTGCCCGGCGACGCGGCCCGCTGGACCACGAACGACGAGGGTCGGTCGTACGAGGTGACGGCGGCGGGCGGGCCGGCCGTGCTCCGCTACCGCCACTTCCTGCCCTCCGCCGATGAGTGGGAGTCGCTCGCGCGGGGCGAGTCGCTCGCCGGCCGGGCACGGGCCACTCTCGTCGACGACTTCCAGCCCTACAACGCGATCGCCACGCGGCCCCACTGGGTCGGTGATCTCGGCCTCGAGTTCACCTGCGAGACGCGGTCGTCCGCCGGTGGACGGCTGGTGCTCGACCTCGTCGAGGCCGGAGTCGCCCACCGCTGCGAGATCGATCTCGGCACCGGCGAGGCGCTGCTCGTGCCGGCCGGCGGCCGCGAGGGCGAATCGGCGGCCCGGGCCCGCACCCGGATCCGCGGCCGCGGCTCATGGCGCATGCTGTTCGCCAACGTCGACGATGAACTCACGCTCTTCGTCGACGGCCGGCGGGCCGACTTCGATCGCCCCACGGCCTGGACCCGCGCGATCGCCGACGTGCCGCTGGGCCAGCCCGTCCGCGAGGACCTCCAGCCAGGCTCCCGGCAGCCGAGCGATCTTTCCCCGGTAGGCATCGCCGTCGACGGCGCCGACGTGCGGGTGAAGGACCTGCGGGTGCTGCGCGACATCTATTACATCGGTGCGATCGACGTGGGCACGCGGCCGGGGGAAATGCTGGAGGAGGACCGGCTTGAGTTCGACCTCCAGGCCGACCAGTTCTTCGTGCTCGGCGACAACTCGGCTGCCAGCAAGGACAGCCGGCTGTGGCTGGAGGGGCACCACGTCGACCGCGAACTGCTCATCGGCAAGGCCATGGCGATCTTCTGGCCCCACGCCGTCCCGGCAAGCTGGAGCGTTCCGGTGAAGATCGGCGGGGCGGAGTTGCGATTGCCCTCGTGGCCGAACTTCGGGAGGATGGGTTTCGTGCGGTGACGCCGGCCGGCCCGGCCGCCGCCGGCACCCGGGTGCGGAACGTGGCCGGGTTCGCCTGGGATCGGGTTCAGGAGGAGCCAGATGCCGCTGTTGTCCGTCACGGGCCTCGTGAAGAGCTATGGCCGCCGCCGTGTGGTCGACGGCGTCGACTTCCACGTCGAGTCAGGGGAGATCGTGGGCCTGCTCGGCCCCAACGGCGCCGGCAAGACGACCAGCTTCCGCATGACCTGCGGCCTCGTCATGCCCGACGCCGGCAGCGTGCTGCTCGACGACGAGGAGATCACCCACTGGCCGATGTTCAAGCGGTCGCGGGACGGCGGCATGGGCTACCTCGCCCAGGAGCAGAGCGTGTTCCGCAAGCTC
>JBIJCD010000197.1:0-6891 GCA_044344895.1 Pirellulales bacterium
TCCTGGGCTCCGCTCGCTGCATGCCGGCTGCGCTCCGGCATCCTGCCTGCGCTTGCCGCCAAGCCCGGCTCTCAGGGCACGGGCAGCCCCTCGTTGGTTGCGCTGCAAGAAGATCGCTCGGCAGGAAGCCGAGCGCAGCGGGCGGAGCCCGCCAAGACGCCAACCGAGGGCAGGCATGCGCCTGCCTGTGGCTGCGCCGCTTCTGTGCAGCGAGGCAGGAAGCCGAGCGCAGCGGGCGGAGCCCGCCAAGACAAAATGGCCTGGAGGGCCATGTTTGTCGTGAAGCAGCCGCACCCGCAGCCGCGAGTCGTGCTCATGCCTGCAGCGCCGCCTCGATCTCGCGGGCGGCGCGGATGCACAGGCTTCCCTGGGCGGCGAACCTCTCCTTGGGCAGCCGCGACAGCGGTGCCATGATCGTGACGGCGGCGAGCGGCTGGCCGTGGACGTCGAGGATCGGCGCCGCCACGCAGTGGATGCCGTCGATGCCCTCCGCGCGGTCGACGGCGTAGCCGCTGGCCCGCACCGCCTCGAGATCCTGCTCGAGCGCCGCGCGGCTGGTGAGCGTGGCGTCCGTAAACCGCTTGAGCGCGCGGCCGCGCAGCCATTCGGCCCGCCGCTCTGGCGACCACCAGGCAAGGATCGCCTTGCCCGGCGCGCAGGAATAGAGCGGCACCCGCATTCCCACTTCGCCGCACACCTGGAGCGGATGCGATCCCCGCACCTGCTCGAGCACGAGCCCCTTGCCGGCCGACTCGATCACCAGCTGCACCGTCTCGCCGCAGGCGTCGCGGAGGCTGCGGAGTGTCTTGTGCGCCGCGACGGCGAGGCTGCGGTCGCCGGTCGTCGGGCCCGAGAGCTCGAGCAGCCGCCCGGAGAGGGTGTAGGCCTTCGTGTCGGCGTGCTGCCGGCAGTAGCCCATTGCGACGAGCGTCTTGAGGATCCGGAAGACGAGGTTCGCGGTGATTCCAGAGTCGCGGGCCGCGCGGGCGGCCGTCACGCCGCGGGGGTGCCGGGCGAGCAGATCGAGCACGGCCAGCGTCTTGGCGCAGGTGGGTGAGGGCAGCGCGTCGAGATCGCGGATCGGGGCGGTACGGCGGCGGGTGGTGGGAGCAGGCATGCGGCGGGTGCGCGAGAGGGAGCGACGCGTGGCGGGCGACAGCTTGATTCGTATTTCAGAATACGATCTTATATAGGGATGGCAAGCACAGGGCTGGCACGCGGCCGATGGATGATCTTCGTCGTGGCGCTGGCGGCGCCAGCCGGCTTCGATGATCCGTCGAGCGCCCGGGCCGGCGCCGGCGATGAACTCTTCGAGAAGGTGATCCGTCCCTATCTCGTCGAGCGGTGCTACGAATGCCACGGCACGCATGGCATCCGCGAGAACGACCTGGCACTCGATTGGGCCGGCGGCCTGCGGACGGGCGGCGCATCGGGGCCGGCCGTCGTGCCGGGAAAGCCCGCCGAGAGCGTGATCATGCAGGCGCTCGAGCACCAGAACGACCTGCTCATGCCGAAGGGCGGCCCGAAGCCCACGGCCGAGATCGTGCGGGCGTTCCGGACGTGGATCGAATTGGGCGCGTCCGACCCGCGGACGCAGCCGCCCTCCGCCGAGGAATTGGCGAAGGAGACCTCCTGGGAGAAGATTTTTGCCCGCCGCAAAACCTGGTGGAGCCTGCAGCCGCTGCAGAAGCCCGCCGTGCCGCCACCCGGCACGGGCGATCTGGCGTCGAGCGGGCATCCGGTCGACCGGTTCATCGCCGCGAAGCTCGCGGCGGCGGGCGTCGAGCCGGCCACCGAGGCCGATCCCGACACGCTTCTGCGGCGGGCCACGCTCGTGCTCACCGGCCTGCCGCCCACGCCCGCGGAGCGGGCCGCGTTCCTCGCCGACACCGCGGCCGACAGGTGGGAGAGGCTCATCGACCGGCTGATCGCCTCGCCGCACTTCGCCGAGCATTGGGCCCGGCACTGGCTCGACTGCGTCCGCTACTGCGAGACCCACGGCAGCGAGGGGGATCCGACGATCCCGCACGCCTGGCGGTACCGCGACTGGTGCATCCGCTCCATCCGCGACGACGTGCCGGTCGACCGCTTCATCCGCGAACAGCTCGCCGGCGATCTGCTCCCCGACCCGCGGATCGACCCCGCCACGGGCGTTAACGAGTCGGCGCTGGGCATCGGCCACCTGCGGATGGTGCCGCACGGTTTCACGCCCACCGACCCACTCGACGAGATGGTCACGTTCACCGACAACCAGATCGACGTGATCTCGAAGGCCTTCCTGGGGATGACCGTCTCCTGTGCCCGCTGCCATAACCACAAGTTTGACGCGATCTCCCAGGCCGACTTCTACGCCCTCTTCGGCACGCTGGCCAGCTGCCGCCCCGCGGTGATCCAGGCCGACGCGCCGGGCGCCCGCGACCGGCACCGCGCTGAGCTCCTTACGCTCAAGCAGACGATCCGCGGGCGGCTGGCCGACGCCTGGCTGGCCGCCCTGGCCGCCGTCCCTCCGGCCGCGCTCGTGGAGAAGCTGATCGCGGCCGCGGCGCCGCTCCCGGAGCCCGCGGCCGAGGAGACGACCGCCGGCAACGATGAGAAAAAGGATGCCGCCAAGCGGGATCCGCAGCAGCTCGCCCGCGAAAAGGAGCGGGTCGCTCTGGAGAACGCCCGGCGGCAGCGGATGCGGGAGGCGGATCACCCGTTCACGGCGGCACTGCGGCTCGAGGGACTCACGGGCGACACCCGCAGCCGCGCATGGGACGAACTGCGGTCGGCCGCCGCCACGCAGCCGGCGGCGCAGGCCGCCGCGGCCGGCGTTCCCGAGCTCGCGTCGTGGATGCAGTACGGCGAGCGGCTCGAGCCGAGCCCTCCGGGAGAGTTTCGCGTCGAGCCCGCAGGAGAGCGGGTCGTCACGCAGCTCCTGCCGGCCGGCATCCACTCGAACCTGCTCGTGGCCGGCGACGGCTGCGTGCTGCACTCGCCGTACTTTTCGGTGGAACGCGACCAGGTCCGGCTGCTCGTCGCCGGCGCGGGGAGGCCGCGGTTTCGCATCGTCGTCTGGAACTATCCGCGGCCGCTGGGGCTCCTCTATCCGAATCAGACGATCACGAACGCGGAACCGGAGTGGATCACGCTCAAGACGACGGTGTGGAAGGGGGAGCGGGCACATCTGGAGCTGGCCACCGGCGGCGACCTCGCCGTCGAGCCGGTCGACGAGCCGCGGTCGTGGTTTTCGGTGCTGGCCGTGGATGCGAGCTCGGGGCCGCCGCCGGCGGTGCATCGGCCGAACGCGGCCCTCCTCGCCCTCCTCGCGGCCGACGATCCGGTGCTCGCCGGCCCGGCGCCCGACGCTGCCGCACTCGCCGCCGCCTACGCCCGCGCGGCGCGGCGGGCCGTCGAGGCCTGGCGCGACGGCACGGCCACGGACCCGCAGGTGCGGCTGCTCGACGGGCTCGTCTCAGCCGGGGCGGTCCCCTGTGATCTCGGCAGCCTGCCGGCGGTGCGGGAGCCGGTGGAACGGTTTCGTGCGCTCACCACGGAGATCCCGCCGCCGGTGCGGGCGCCGGGCGTGATCGAGGGCCCGGTCGTCGACCAGCCGCTCTTCGTCCGCGGCAACCACAAGCAGCCGGCTGAGATCGTGCCGCGGCGGTTCCTCGAGGCCCTCGACCCGCGTCCCTTCCCGCCTTCCACAAGCGGCCGACTGGAACTGGCGGCCGCGCTCGTCGCCGACTCCAACCCGCTCACGCCCCGCGTGTTCGTCAACCGCGTCTGGCACCACCTCTTCGGCCGCGGCATCGTCGCCAGCGTCGACACGTTCGGGCAGATGGGAGACCTGCCCACGCATCCGGAACTGCTCGACTACCTGGCCACCCGGTTCGTCTCGCCCGCCGCCGCCGACGTGCCAGCAGCGCAGCGGCCCTGGTCGCTCAAGGACCTCGTGCGTTTTCTGGTCACCTCCCGCACGTTCCGGCTTTCCGCCCGGCCGACGGAGTCGGCGACGAGGCTCGATCCCGGCAACACGCTCTGCTCGCACGCTCGGTTGCGGCGGCTGGAGGGGGAGACGATCCGCGATTCACTCCTGGCGGCGTCGGGCCGGCTCGACCGGCAGCCGCTCGGACCGTCGGTGCCGGGCGGCGCGGCCCGCCGCAGCGTCTACGTGGCCGTGCGGCGCAACGCGATCGATCCCTTCCTGGCGGCCTTCGATCCGCCGAGCACGCAGTCGACGCAGGGCCGCCGCGACGTCTCGCAGGTGCCGGCGCAGTCGCTCGTGCTCATGAACGGCGACTTCGTTCGCGGCCTGGCGACGGAGCGGGCCGCGCGGCTGGTGGGCGAATGGCGGGAGCTGCCGGCCGACGAGCGAATCCGGCGGCTGTTCGTCGAGGCGGTGACGCGGGAGCCCGCGGCCGAGGAGCTCACGGCGACGCGGGCTTGGCTCGACGCGTTGGCCGCGCGGCACGGCATCGCGGCCGCCGACGTGGCGGGCCACGTGCCGCTGTGGGCCGATTTCGTCCACGCGACCTACAACCTCGAGGAGTTCATCCATGTCGACTGACTCCTTCCCGTCGCTGTCGCGGCGGCAGCTGCTTGGCCGCTCGTCGGCCGGCTTCGGCCTGGCGGCGCTCGCCGGCGTGCTGGGACAGAAGGCGGCGGCATCCTCCGGCGGCCTGACCGCCCGTGCGAAGCGGGTGATCTTCCTGTTCATGAGCGGCGGCGTGTCGCACGTCGACTCGTTCGATCCGAAGCCCGCGCTCGCGGCCCGGGCCGGCCAGCCGATGCCCTTTCCGGTGGAGCGGACGCAGTTCAACAACAACGGCACGATCATGCCGACGCAATGGGAGTTCCGCCGCCGCGGCGCGTGCGGCATCGAAATCAGCGACCTCTTTCCCGAGATCGCCGCGCACGCCGACAAGCTCGCCGTCGTCCGCTCGATGACGGCGAAGTTCAGCGAGCATGCGCAGGGCAATCTCTTCATCCACACCGGCTTCCCGTTCCTCGGTTACCCGAGCGCGGGCGCGTGGACGACCTACGGCCTCGGCCGCGAGTGCGACGACCTGCCGGGCTACGTCGTCCTGCAGAGTGGCGACGCCGGCCCGCCCCACGGCGGCGTGGCCTGCTTCGGCAACGGCTTCCTGCCCGCCGACACGCAGGGCTCGCTGCTGCGGTGTGACGCCAACCCGCCGCTGCGCGACATCCGACCCTGGGAGGAGGCCGCCGGCCAGCGGGCCCGTCTCGACTACCTCGCCGCCATGAACCGCCGGTTCGGCGACCGCGCCGCCGCGGCCGACGCCGTCGAGGCGGCGATCCGCACGCACGAGACCGCCTTCCGCATGCAGGCCGCGGTGCCCGCCCTCACCGACCTCTCCGCCGAGACGGAGGCGACGAAGCGGCTCTACGGCCTCGACGCCGAGGACAAGCAGCAGGCCGCCTACGCGCGGCAGTGCCTGCTGGCCCGTCGGCTGGCGGAGCGGGGCGTGCGGTTCATCGAGCTGTCGTGCCTGGCCTACAACATCGGCGGCGGCAACAACGCCAACCCCTGGGACAACCACGGCAAGCTCAAGGAGGGGCACGAGAAGATGGCCCGGCAGGTCGACCGGCCGATCGCGGCGCTCCTGGCCGACCTCGACCAGCGCGGGCTGCTCGACGACACGCTCGTCGTCTGGGCGGGCGAGTTCGGCCGCACGCCCTTCTCGCAAGGCTCCGACGGCCGCGATCACAATCCCTTCGGCTACAGCATCTGGATGGCTGGCGGGGGCGTGAAGGGGGGCACGGTGCTCGGTGCCACCGACGAGTTGGGCTACCGGGCGGTCGAGGATGTGGCCACGCTCTACGACCTCTGGGCCACGGTGCTCCACCAGCTCGGTGTCGATCACGAGAACCTGACGTTCCGCCACGGCGGCCGCGACATGCGGCTCACCGACGTTCACGGCCACGTGCTGCACAAAATTCTCACATGACAGCGGTCGCGATCACGCGGCCTACGACACCCGACCAGCGGCCTTCAACCCCCTTCCGAGTGCCCGTTCAGGAGCTTCGCGGCGCATGTCCTCCGGCTTCAAGTCAGAGTTGACTGGTTCGTTCTCCACTCCGTGCGACGACAATCCCACGGTCGCCATGGTCGAGGCGGCCTACCGCCACCTCGGCCTCAACTGGCGGTACATCAACGCCGAGGTGCCGCCGGAGGGCCTCGCCGCCGCCGTCGCCGGCGCCCGCGCCATGGGCTGGCGGGGATTCAATCTCTCGATGCCTCACAAGGTCGAGGTGATCAGGCACCTCGACGGCCTGGGGGAGAGCGCGACGCTCATCGGCGCCGTCAACTGCGTCGTGAACCGGGCGGGAAAACTCGTCGGTGAAAACACCGACGGCAAGGGTTTCCTCTCGTCGCTCATGCCGGTCCGCGATCCACGGGGCACGCACTGCCTGATTCTGGGGGCCGGCGGCGCCGCCCGGGCGATCGCCGTGGAGCTGGCGTTGGCCGGCGTCCGCCGGCTGTCGATCGTCAACCGGTCGGCGGCCCGCGGCACGGAGCTGGCCGACGTCGTGCGGGTCGCCAAGCCGATCGAGGTCGGCAGCAGCGCGTGGAGCGGCGAGCTGCCGATCCCGGCCGACGTCGACGTGATCGTCAACGCCACGAGCATCGGCCTGGGAGACGCCACCGCCCGCGTGCCGGTCGCCACGCATACGTTCCGGCCCGGCCTCGTCGTGGCCGATGTGATCCCCAATCCGCCTCGGACCCGGTTTCTGGCCGAGGCGCAGGCCGCGGGCTGCACGACCCTCGACGGATTGGGCATGCTGGTGGGCCAGGGCGTGCTCGGGGTCGGGTATTGGACGGGCCAGGAGCGGCCGACGGTCGCCGCGGCAGCCGACATGGCCGCGACGATGCGGCGGGCCCTCGAG
>JBIJCD010000146.1:0-7841 GCA_044344895.1 Pirellulales bacterium
TTGAGGCCCTTGGTGCGACTCTCGTGGCGGAGCTGGCGGTGAACGGCGAGCAGGGCCTTGGCCCGCTCCGCAGCGAACGCATCGAGCCAGGGGGCGAGGGCCGGGGCGGCGTCCACCACCTTGCCCACGAACTGCCGCGATTGCTCCGGGGCGATGTTGGCGTCGGGAACGGCGGCGAGCAGGGCTTCGGCCTGTTCCGGGGCGAGCCACGCCGCCTGGTCGGGAGCGCCCTCGAAGCCCACGATACAGCACTCCTCCGCGAGCAGTTCGCTCGTGTCGCTCCCGACCGTCCGGAGGATGTGGAATCGCAGCCGCAGGAGGAGGAGCGTCGTCCGCCTGGCGACGGCCTGCGTGCGAATCGCCCCCGAGCGGGCGGCCTTGGAGGCAGCCGGGTCGTCGATCGCCGTGCCCACGAGATGACTCGCCAGGGCCTCGACGAACGGGTGCGTGCGGGCGAGGAGGATCGTCTTCTCCACGTGCGGCAGCTCGAAGACCGCGTCGAAGCGATCGGGAAGGCCCTCGGGGAGGGCGGCGCGGAGGGCGGCCTCCGTGCCCGACAGGTCGATCGCCAGCACGGTGCGGCCGCCGGGCTTCTCGACCGACTGCGCGATGCCGCCGAGCGCTTCGACCGCCCGGGTCACGAACCGCTCCACGTCCACGGTCTTGCCGATCGACTGGCAGGCGTCGATCCAGCTCGCCGCGACGGCCGTGCGGATCGCCTCCTGGGCGAACATCGTGCGGGTGCGCTTCGAACGCTCCGCCTCGCGGTCCCACTCGGCGTGGAGATCGGTCTTCGTGGGCTTGAGATACTCCTCGACCTGCGGCAGGAGTTTTTGCACGGCCTGGGTGGCGGTGGCGTCGCCGCGCCGCAGCAACAGCCCCTCGAAGATCGCCTCGACCACCTTCTCCGTGTTGATCGGCACCGGCACGCTCACGCCGAGCGTCTTTTGGATGCTGCGGTGCTTGTCGATGAGGATGTCGAGCACGATCCCGTCGATGCCGTTGTCGGCCCCGTAGAGGAAGGCGATCTCGACGGTCGGTTGCCGCTGGCCGTAGCGGTCCACCCGCCCCTCCCGCTGCTCGTGACGGGTGGGATTCCAGGCGAGGTCGTAATGCACGATCGCGTCGAACGACTCCTGCAGGTTGATGCCCTCGGAGAGGCAGTCGGTGGCCACGAGCAGCCGCTTGTCGAAGGCGGCGAGCTTCTCGACCCGCTCCTCCCGCTCGGCCGGGGGCAGGCCGCCCGTCACGCAGTCGATCTCCAGGCCTTTGACGGCCAGCCGCGCGCGGAGCTGCGCCGCCACGTATTCGGCCGTGGCGATGTAGCGGCAGAAGACGATCGGGGCCCGCTTCCGCTTGAGCATGTCTTTGAGGAGCTTGACGAGGGCCGCGAGCTTGGCGTCGGCGTCGCCCTCAAGCTCGGCGGCCCGTTTGGCCAGCGATTGCAGCCGGCGGCGGTCGGTGGGGCTGGGGGCACCCTCACCGCGGCCGTCTCCCGGAGGGAGAGGGGCCGATGACAGCGCGGGTTCGGCCAGGGGCGCAGATTCAAAGACATCCGCGCCGGCGGAGGCGTCGTCGGCTTCGTCCGCGTCTGCGGTGTCGGAGTCGGTGGCGGCGGCGCGGCCCAGTTCGTCGGCCTCCTCTTCCGATGCGGCCCCGAGGCCGCGGGCTCGGTTGACGAGCGTGGCCGCGGCGGCGGCGGGGCTCGACGAGAGGCTGCGGAGCAGGGCGATCGCGCTCCACCACCGCACCCGCTGGCGGCGCTTGTCTTCACCCTGCACGGAGACCAGCTCGCGGGCGAAGTCGAGGCAGTCGTCGAACAGGGCCTTGTAGGGGGCGGAGAGCGCGTAGGTGAGGTCTTTGTGAACCTCGCGCTTCGGGAACGGCGTCTGGGCGTCGAGGTAGGCCTCGATGTCGGCCCGGCGGCGCTGGATGAAGTGGCCGGCGAGTCGGCGGCGGTCGGCCTCGTGGGCCGGGCCGGAGAGATCCTCGGGAAGGGTGGCGAGCGCCGGATCGAGCAGCGCCACCAGAGACCGGAAGGCGGCCTCGTTGCCGCTGTGGGGCGTGGCGGTGACGAGCACGATGTGGCGGTCGGGAGCCTTGGCCAGATCGACGAGCAGTTCATGCCGCTGGTGACGCGCGCCGCGGGCTTCGACGTCGCGGGTGCAGGTGTGCGCCTCGTCCACGATCACCAACTCCGGGCAGGTGCGGAGGAAGTCGGCCCGGTAGCGGTCGGACTTGATGAAGTCGATCGAGATCACGAGATGGTCGTGCACCTCGAAGATCGATTGATCCGCGGCGCACTCCCGCTCCAGCCGGGCGACGGTGCTGGCGAGGACGAGCGCGGCGTCGATGTGAAACTTGGCCGACAGTTCCCGCTGCCACTGCTCGGCGAGGTGAGGCGGACAGAGCACGGCCAGCCGGCGGGCCTCGCCGCGGGCCAAGAGCTCGGCCGCGATCAGGCAGGCCTCGACCGTCTTGCCCACGCCCACGTCGTCGGCGATCAGCACCCGGGTCCGCGGCTGCTTGAGCGCCACCAGGAGCGGCACGAGCTGGTAGGGGCGGGGCGTCACGGCGATCGAGCCGAAGGAGCGGAACGGCCCGGCACTGTTGCGGACGCCGAGCCGCACCGCGTCGCGCAGCAGGCCGCAGGAGCGGTGATCGCCCGTGTGGGCGGGATCCGGGGCCGCGAAGACGGCAGGCTCGATCGGTTCGAGGCCGGGCACGATCCCGGTGACCTCTTCGGCCACGCCGGCCAGCGGCCGCAGCATGACGAGGTCGTCCTGCGACTCCGGCAGCACGACCCACTCCCGGCCGCGGGCCTTCACGAGCGTGCCACTGGCGAAACGGCTCATGGCGTCGGCCTTCCAAAGAGGCCGGGGCAGGCGGCGACCGTGGCCTCCCAGTCGTCCCGTGCCGCGAACCGCACGACCGTCCAGCCGCAGTCGTTGACGCACGCCTCCTGCTCCCGGTCGCGGGCCTGCCGGGTGGGGAAGTCGTGCATCGGGCCGTCGATGTAGACGATCGTCATGTCGTCAGCGTAGACGAAGTCGGGCCGGGTGAGGCAGCCGTCGAGCGACGTGGGCACCTGCTGGGCGGCAGTCGGTAGCTTCAGGTTGCGGGCCTCCAGAAACGCGAGCCAGTCGCGCTCCAGGCTGCTTTCGCAGCGGGCCAGAAGGCTCTTGTAGTGGGCGGCCCGCGGGGCGGCCGACGGCGAGGCTGCCACGCCGGCCTGTGCCAGCTCGAGGAGGTAGTCGCGGATGAGATGGCGGTTGAGCCGCTGATGATCGGGCTGGTTGGCATACGTCATCAGGCAGTCGTAGCAGGCGGTCGAGCAGTCTTCGTTCGACCGCGGGGCCCGCCTGCGGTCCGCCCCCGTCTCGGGGTCGAAGTGGCAGATGTCGAGGGCCTGCCTGGCGACACGACGCAACGCGTCGGGCTCCGCCTGGAGCCGCTGGAGCACGCCGGCGCCCCCTTCGCTCGACTCGAAGAACAGGATCTGGCGGCGGATGTCGCGGCCGGGCATCGGCTCCGCGGCAAGCTCCTGGTCTTCCAATTGAAACTCCACCTGGATCGCGGTTTTCAACGCGGCCTGGAGCGACGCCATGAAGTCCAGCGGCATGTCACCCGCCGGCTCGAAGAGGAGCGTGTTGCGGGTGTCGGTGACGAACGGGATCACCCGCGCGACCTGCGGCCCATCGACGTCGGCGTCGGTGCCGCGATTCTCCGGGTCGCCGACCCATTCGCCGGTCTGTTCGTTGATGTGAAAGCCTTCGCGGTTCTCGATTTTCTGGCGGAACCAGCCGAAGTTGATCCGCCACAGCTCGGCGTTGCGGCCGAAGGTGAGCCGTGCCAAGGACGCGCCGCGGCCGGTGACCTCGCTCGTGGTGAACGCCGGCAGGCCGCCCGATCGCTGGAACCGGAACGCCGTGCGGACGTCGAAGCCCTGCTTCTGCCGCTCGTCTTCGTCGCAGCTGATCCGCTCACGACGGCGGGTGTGCACGTTGGTCAGGCGGAGAAGCCGATCGCGGGCGGCGGGCAGTTCCGCATGGCAGAGATCGCAGCGATCGTCTTGGGCCTGGCCGTCCACGGGATGGAGGTAGCCGCAGGCCCGGCACTGCTTGGCTTTGTGGAGCACCAGCCGCTGCTCCGAGTCGCTCGGCGGGAGGAGCACCTTCGTGACCTGATACCGCTGGCCCTCGTGATAGACGAGCGACTTCGGACCGAACTCGCTGATCGCGAGGAAGCGGGGCCGGTTGAGGTATTCCTGGTCGCGGCTGCCCGGGCGGCCCGGGATGAAGGCCGAGAGCGGCAGCCGCGGGAAGTTGTAGCCCGGCAGAAATCCTTCGCTGGCGAAGTAGCGGTAGGAGTAGAAGTCGGACTGCTGGCTGCCGGAGGTGTCTTGGTTCAAGAGCAGGTCGCGCTGATTCTCGGCTTCCTGCCGAAACCGGCGGGCTTCCTGCTTGTGCCTGGGGGAGAGGGAATTGTCGTTCTCCCGCTTGTGCTCCCGCTCCCGCTGGGCCATCGCGGCCCGATAGAGCTGCCGCCAGCGGTCGCAACACCGGTCGAACCGCTCCGGCAACTGGGCGAGCACCTCGTCGAGCCACTGCGGCGTGTACCAGCCCGACGCGGAAAGCTTCGCGGCGATCGAGTCGAGCAGCTGCCCGGCCCGCCGGCGGGTGCGGACCAGCGCGGGCCTGTCGTCGAGATGGCTCTGCACCTCCGCAGTGAGCGGCATCCGCGGCTGGTCCTCGAGCGTGAGCAGATCGCGGAGGCTGTCGCGGAGATTGAGGCCGGCTTCGGAGAGCCAGATGGCGTGGACGTGGGAGCGAACGAGCTCTTCGTTGGCGACGTCCACCCGGGGCGGGGCGACCGAGCCGGCGACCATCTTCTCCTGCCGCTGGAAGAAGTATTGGTCGTGCGAACTGCCGGCCGTGCAGTAGGTGATCACGATCGCCGGCTGCCCGCTGCGGCCGGCCCGGCCGGATCGCTGGGCGTAGTTGGCCGGAGTCGGGGGCACGTTCCGCAGGTTCACGGCGTTCAAGTCGGCGATGTCCACGCCGAGTTCCATCGTCGGAGAGCAGAACATCACGGGCAGCTTGCCGGCGCGGAACTCCTCCTCCCGCTCCTCGCGCTTCTCCGCCGGCACCTGCGCGGTGTGCTCGCGGCCTTCCATGCCGGCGACGTCGATGGCGGCCGTCCTGTAGAAGTTGACGAAGAAGGGATTCGGCCGCAGGCCGGCCGCCGGCGAACGGGGAACGCGGAGCGGGCAGCGGAAGGCCTGCGTGCCGTCGGCGGGGAGCCAGCGGAGTGTGGCCGCGTTCAGCTGGTAGGCCGGGTCGTCGGCCTTGCCCGACTGCACCAGGTTCGTCCGCGTCAGCACCCGGCAGATGTCGCGAATGATCCCCTGCACCTCGTCGAGCGGCACGCCGGCGGCGATGTTGCCCGGCCGGCGGAGGTAGCGGCCGAGGGTGCCGCGGGCGGTCAAGAAGACGTTGCTGGAACGCGTGTCGTCGCCCTTGGCCCTGGGCTGGGCGTGTCGAGACGCGACGAGCTGCTCGTCGGGGTCGATCTTCCAGCCCTCGACGAGCCACTGGCTGCTCTCCCGCTTCGTGGCCTCCTGCCACTGCTCGGTGAGGCAATCGGCCTGAATGGCCAGCTCGCGACGGAGGTAGTTGAGCAGCGTTCTGCACACCTCGAACCGGGCGGCGCCGGATGCGGCGACAAGGCAGCGATGCGTGCCCTGCCAGTCGGCGGCGGTCCCGCAGATATCCGAGAGGGACTCATATTCCACCGTCAGCAGGCCGCACTGCTCGAGGTTTGGCATCGAGAGCCGCCAGCCGCGTTTCATGTCGAGAAACAGCCGATACGTGAGCACGTCGCGCAGCGCCCGCTCGGTGCTCTTCTTGGCGTTGTATTGGGCGGCTGGCTGCACGGCGTAGAGCTTGACGACGTGGCCGTCGGCGTCGCGCGGGAGACCGGCCTCGAAGGCCTCGAACATCCGCTGCGGGAGATCGCGATATTCGAGGCCCTCCGCCCCGGCCTTCGCGGCCGCGGCGTAGAGGCTGCCCCGCACCAGGGCGATCTGGACGAAGTCGTTGAAGTGGCCTGCCTGGAGGGACGCATCCTGCCGGTTGTCGGTGAACGAGAGGAGCTTTTGGGCCTCGGGGTCGAGGTGGCTTTCCTTGCGGAGATAGGTGACGGCCGTGGTCGCGATCAGCGTGGTGGCGCTCGAGCGGCCGCCAAAGCCGACCTCGCCGAGCACCGGGCGGTCGGTGCCGCGGCGGTTGGCGTAGGACACGCCGCAGGCCAGGCAGAAGTGGAAGGGATTCGCGAGAAAGTGACAGGCGAGTCCGTGCGGGTCCGTCTGGCCGGACACGTTCACGTGCTCGAGGTGTGGCAGCTGCTCGACCCGGCTGCGTTTGAGCACCTCGCTGTCGTTGCGGATCTCCTTCCAGTCCTCGGGCACCCGCGCGAGCACCGCCTCCGTCGTATGGTCTGCCTGTGGCCAGGCCCGCTCGGGATCGGAACTGAAATAGAGGTAGCCCGGCGTCAGTTCGCCGGTCTTTGACAGATCGCCCAGGTCGCGGGGCTCGAAAACCGGATCACCGCCACGGGCGGGCACGATCCGTGCCACCGAGTAATACTCCTGGCCGCACTCGCGACAGAACGTCAATGGAAAGAGCAGGGCACGTTCGTCGTGAGGGGCGGTGCGGAGGGCGTCGGCCGTGATGAAGCGTTTGGCTTCGGGCTCGAGCGTGGCGTAGAGCGTGTCGCCGCGGCTCAGGAACTGGTGGAGCCGGAAGGCGAACGCCGGCCGGCCCTGCGGGGAACGGGCCTGGGAATAGCCCGCCATGAGCTGATCGCGGATCAGATCCTTGCAGGCCGTGCCATCCACGCCCGTGGCCGCGGCGAGGATCGTGCCGGCGGCGTCGATCGTCTTGGGCACGGCACGGACGAGCCGGGCTTCCCCGTCGGCCTGCCGCACGCCGAACGTGGACTCGATCCAGCTCGACAGCGGATCGGCGAGAAAGGCGTCGTAGGCCGCCGGCGGCGGAGCCGCGGATCGCACGCGGGCCGCGAGCTTGCCGAGGAAGGCCTGGTCCGACGTGTCGCCGGCCGGCGTGGCCCGCCGCAGGGTCTCGCCGATGACCGACTCCGGACGCACTTCCGCGCCGAAGAGATCGGAGGCCACGCGGGCGATTTCGCGACGTTGCTCGTCGAGCGTGCCGGGGCCGGCGATCGTGGCGGACGTGCCGATGTATTGAAGGTTTGGCGAGTCGAGCTGCTCCCGCAGCCGGCGGCAGAGCATGGCGACGTCGGCCCCCTGGCGGCCGCGGTAGGTGTGGAGTTCGTCGAGCACGAGGAACTTGAGCCCCTTCGCCGTCTCGACGAGCCGCTTTTCGCCGACCCGGGTGAGGATCAGCTCGAGCATGACGTAATTGGTGAGGATCACGTCGGGCGGGTTGCTCCGCAGTTCGTCGCGCTCCTCCCGTTTCTCCTGGCCGGTGTACCGCCGCACCCGGACGGGCGGGCGATCCTTGCTGAACGGCGCCCGCTCCAAAAACTTCGCCAGTTCGCCGAGCTGGCTGTTGGCCAGGGCGTTCATCGGATAGACGACGATCGCCTGCACGCCGCGGCCTGAACCGTTGCGGAGGACGTGGTCCACGATCGGCAGGATGTAGGAAAGGCTCTTGCCCGACCCGGTGCCGGTGGTCAGCACGTAGTTGGCGCCCGTGCGGGCGGTGCGGATGGCCTGATCCTGATGCAGGTGCAGCCGCATCGGATGGCCGGGGAATGGATCGTCTTTGATCTTGCCGGCCCGAAACACCTCCGAGCAC
>JBIJCD010000148.1:0-7825 GCA_044344895.1 Pirellulales bacterium
ACTCCTCGCCCCGCAACAGCGCGTAGACGAAATAAAACGGGACGTAGTTGTCGAGCGTGAGCACGACCGACTGGTCGGCGAGCCAGCGGGCGATCGGCGGGAAATACTGCTCCTGGAACGGCTCCTTGCCGTACGACAGATGCAGGCCGAGGATGCCCTGGCGGGCGATAGCAGCGTATTCCCTCGCCATCACCGGCCCCAGTTCCCGAATCTCGGCATACGTCATCGAGCCGCTGGACACGCCCTGGGCGGTGTGCGCCCGCAGCCCCCTGAGCCGGCGGCGGGCGATTCCGAGCACCTGCCGCAGCCGCATCCGCAGCCGGCGGGCGGCCGGATATCGCAGGCTGGGCGGCTGGTGGCCGAAAAGCAGATTGAACTCGCCGTCGCTCATCCGGCACACCGGCAGCCACGCCGAGCCCACCGCCCGTGACACCCGCTCGACGAACCGGCCAAACCACTCCCGGCAGTCGACCGCCGCGGGCGCCAGCACGAAGTCGGTGCCACGGCTCTGGCCCTCGAAGCCCGGCACACGAAACGGCACGCTCGCCGGCAGGATCCGGTACGCCGGAGGAAGCAGGATCGCGGGCTCCGGCTGCTGTGACGGGGGCTGGACGGGCATCGGCGAGTGGCCGCGGCGAGGCGGCGAACGAGCGGTGTGACGAGAACGAGGTCGTTGGCCCAGCCTACCACCGATACCGGGACGGGCTCTCGCCCGATTCCGGCTCCGGTCAGGAAACCTGATCGGCAGCCCCGGGACCGCGGCCCATGGAGCGCGGCGGCCAGGCCGTGCCATTCGACCACGATCTGGGAAAAACGCCCCATGATCTCCGGCGGGCATCCGGCGAACACCGCCCATTCGGCCCCCTCGATGTCGCACTTGAGCAGCATCCGCTCCCGCGTCGCCTGGCCGTCGGCGTCGAGTATGTCGGTGATCGTGCGACGGCCCGGGCCGTCGCTCTCCGCAGCGATGCGCACCTTTCGGAAATGGAACCTGCGGTGCGATTGCGGCGGTGCCACGACCGTGTCGTCGTACATGTAGACATCGATGCCACGCTCGGCGATCTCATGATCCCACGTCACGTCACCGCCGATCCCCAGGCTGTAGGCGACGGGCGTCGCGCGTGGATCGATGTCGTCAAGCATGACGTACCCGCCGTCCCCGTCGCCGCCGACGCGGGTGAACGCCGCCCCCGTCACGTCCATCGGACACAGCAGTCGCAACAGCTCGGTCGCACGGGCGTACCACACGGTCTGCTTCACGCTCTCCGCGTCGAGACAGCCGCCGGCGACGGCGACCGAGAGCCAGGCTGCGTCGGCCGCGACCTGCCACAGTCGCCCCAACTCCAGCTGCATCTGCAGGTTCTGCTGGAAGATCGCCTCGACGCCCAGAACCCGCCGGAGCACACGGATGGGCGGCGCGAGCAACGCGCTGGCGAAAGCGTGCACGGCCGACTGATTCCTGCAGGAGTGCCGCCGGGATGCTCCCCCGCCGCTGGCGGCGATCCTCGCTTGCCGATCTTGGGAATTCAAGAAATGGACATCGCGGCTTGGGTGGACGACCGCTGCTGGCCCGATTAGCCTTCCGGGAGGGAGATGAACCCGCCGGCAGATCGCCCCCGGGGCCGCCCGCTTCTTGCCTGACGCCACATCCCACGCTGCCCAGCGGCGTGCACCGCAGCCACTCGCGATCGCCAAGGCATCCCATTTGACGATCGTCTACCACACCTACCGGACCTCCTGCGCGACGGTGCGGCAGCCGCCCGGCTTCGGTGACTTCCTGCGCGGATCGATTGCCCTGGCCATCCTCGCTCCCGACAAGCCTTTCTCGCTGCGGCTCGACTTCGCCGACCATCCCATCGGGCGGTTTCTGCGCGACCGGCCGCGGCTGGACCGGCCTTCCGGCGAGGTGCACGAGTTCTTCAACGATCGCATGCAGCTGCTGCCGCCGTTTCTCGAAGGTCTCGGTCCGGATGCAGCCGTCGCCGTGACCACCCACCTGCAGCCGGACATGTCCCGGTTCACCGACGATGCCCGCCGGCTCGTGCTCTCCCAGCTCGCCTTCGACGAGTCGATCGAAGCGGCCGCAGAGTCACTGGCGCGAGGAATCTCCGAGGACGGTTTCGCCATTCTGCACGTGCGCGTGGCGGACGGCGTGAACGGCGTCGATCCGGCCGAGAAGCGGGGGCTGATCCGCTACATCTCACGGCGGCTCACACCCCGCTGGGGCCGCCGCGTGGCGGTGATTTCCAACGCCACGCCCCTGAAGCGGGAGATCTCGGACATCTGCGGGCTGCCGTTGATCGACACCCGCACCGTGCATCTCGGCGAGTGCACGGGCACCGACATCGATGTCCGAGACACGCTCGTCGATTTCGCGCTCTTGTCGAGGGCGAGCGAGATCCATTCGTGGAGCAACTACGCATGGAAGAGCGGCTTCAGCAGCTGGTGCGCATGCCTGCACGGCATTCCGTTCGTCGAGGCGTCCCTGGAGCCGACCGTGACCGAGCGGATCGGCCGCGCCCTACGGGCACGGCTGCGGCCGCTGGCTGCGGCAATCGGGCTGGCCCGCCGCTGAGGTGCGGGCACCGCGGCCGTCGGCCGCCTCAGCGGCCTGCTCCGCCGGGCTGCAGCCGGCTGCGGAGTTCGGGATGCCGGTCGATCGCCTTGACCGGATGGTAGAGCTTGCCCACCTGCAGCTCCTCGGGCTGCCAGACGCGATCCCACTTGATCCCGTCCAACTCGTCGGCGATCTGCACGGACAGACCGCGGTGGAGCGCGAGCGTGTGAAAGATGTATTCGATGAACGGGTAGTGTGGCCGGACCAGCGGCTCGATGCAGGCCGCCGGGATCCGCAAGGCGGCGGCCAGACGGCCCAGCCTGCGCTTGCGGCCGTTGCCGCGGGCCAGCGTCTCCCGGTGCGCATCGATGAAATCGCCGACAAGCCGCAGGACGGCGTCGTCGAGCCGCACCGCGCACACCATCGAATGAGCCCACGGCCCCGGCAACAGCTGCCGGGGCATGTATCGCAGCCAGGGCCAGACGGGATCGTGCGGATCGCGATGCATGACGTTTTCGGCACTGACAATGTCGATGCCTCGGTACCGCTGGTCGACGTCGCGCAGCACTTCCGCAGACGCCAGAAACACGTCGTCTTCGATCAGCCACACGCCGCCGGGCACGGGCTGCCGCGTCAGGTGATAGATCGCCTTGTCCCACGCGCTGCAGCGGCTGGGCTTGACGACGGCCGGGTTGAAGTCGACGTAGCCGGCCGCGACGCAGTCGGCCTCCGAAACGTACACCAGCGTCACGCCCGCCGGCGGATCGATCCGCCACCCGTTGTCATCCACCACGACGAAGACGTCGAAGCCGGCGGCGGTGAAGGTGGCGTAGAAGTCCAGCTGTGCCGCCGAAGGGCGATGGCAAAGAAAGAACACCCGCGGCCGCGGCGGGGTGCCGGTGCGCTCGGATGTCATGGCGGAGAGGGCCTCACTGCGTCTCGCGGACCTGCGCCGCCGCAGGTCCGGCCCCGGCTGGATCAGCGTCCACGGCCGTCCACCCGGGCACGGCCACCCCGCCCGGCAGCTCGGTCCGGAATGCCCAGCCCAGGAAATACTTGGGAAAAAACACCCGGGCGTCCGGCTGCTTGTTCAGATACGCGCCCCACCAGGAGAACGAGCTGTTGGCGATGATGTTGAAGCGGCACTGCCCGAGCAGCAGCATGTCGACGATCGGGGCCTCGGCACGGCTGCTCACCACCGGCTCGAGCCTGCCGAGATGCCGCCTGGCCCACCCCGGATCATCGCTGATGACGACGTACCGCAGCCCCGTCGGCAGCTGCTCGAGCGCCCGTTCGTAGTAGGACGGCGGCAGGGCCCAGCCATCGGCAGCCCCGCCATTCCGCATGGCGAGGTAGTCGCCGCGTCGCACGTGGATGCAGCACCGCCGCTCCGGCCCGACCCCCGTCTGCTCGGCGACCGCCCGGGCCCGCTCGACGAGGCCAGGCTTGGGTTCGAACCAGGATCGCACCTCATCGCGAAGGTCGGCGAAGTAGCGTTCCGACTGGAAAAAGCCGCTCACCTCGGTGCCCGGGCGAACGGTGAAGAACGCGGGGTCGAACGTCGTCAGGTCGAGGATGTCGCCGGGCGACTCCGCGAGCGGCTCGCGGTAGGTCCGGGGCCGCAGGCCGTAGCGGGCGTGGAACGCCGGCACCAGCAGCTGGTTTTTCGCCGGGAAGGCTCCCCCGAGCGTGAACCACCGCTCGAACTCGAACGGCGGCACGAACAGGTGGCGGGACGGCTTGGTGACCGCCAGTCGGAGGCGGGTCGTCCAACGCCACGCCTCGCGCGTGGCCGCGTAGGCGAACGCGCACCCCATGCGTTCGGCCTGGCACCGCGCCGCGGCGTACTGGAACATCTGGTTGCCCAGGCCGCACTGCATTCTCAACAGCAGCATGCTCGAGTCGTTCCGTCCCGGTGGCGAACGGCGGCCGGGATTCCGACCATCCCTTCAGAACCTTCTCCGCAACGCGGCCAGGCGGGTCCAGCCCCGCCACCGGACGAGCTGCCATGGCGTCAGGTCGTAGTGCCCACGAGCGACGAGCCGCCGGTAGTATTCTTCGAACTCGGCCGTGACCTGCCGCCGGAGCCGGTCGTCGGGCGAGGAGATGAACGACGCCGAACCATGGTGGTACACGGCGCCGTCGAGATAGAAGTCGCCGCGAAAACCGCGGAACGCCGGACGCCGGGGGGTGAAGGTCACCGTGGCTCCGGCGCGGACCAGCTGCAGCCCCACGAGCCTGCCGGTATCGATGAACACCTCACGGAGCCCCTCGGCGAAGTCCACCCGCCCGGCGTATTCGCACGGAAACGCCATCAGGCACGGATGGGTCAGGCCCTGCTTCTGCGGATCGGCCGCGACCGTCGCGTCGTCGAGTCGATCGAGCCACGATCGTTCGATCGGAAAGCAGTCGGAGTCCATGACGAGCACGTGCGACGTGGAGAAGTCGATCGAACGCAGGGCCCGGTTCAGCGCAGCCGGATGATCGTGCCCCAGGAAATCGAGAAGGCCCTGATCGACGGGGAACGTGAGCACCTGGGACACCCGCGGCAGCCTCGCCAGCGCCGCTTCCGAGCACCGGCTCTGGTCGACGACGACGACCTGCCGCACGCGGCCGTCGCTGTGGCGATCCAGCGCCGTGAGCGCATGCTCGATCCAGAAGGGATCACCGAAGTGGCACGTCACGACCGTGTAGGACCGGTCTGCGGCGGCATGCGGCTCGGTCTTCATCGGCCCGGCTCCGGGTCGCTATCGCCCGCGGCCGGCGTGGGTGCATCGCCCGCCAGGGCCCGACGGATCGCGGCTTCGATCCGACCGACCCCCAGGGACGTGCCATAGTCGGTGAGGTGGTCGTTGTCCTCGTAGACGACGCGCCGGCCGTCGAGCACCAGTACCCGTGAAACCGAATTCGCCGGCTCGATATAAATGTCGCGCAGCGAAACCACCTCGCACCGGGGATGTGCGGCCGCGAGAGATCTTAACAGCCGCCGGCCGGCCTCGTTTTTCGCCACCTCCCATTCCGGCAGGAACTGCCGCACGCCTTCTGCCGGCATGATTTTCTTGTAGCACAGCCAGGACAGCACATCGCGACCTTCCGCCACTTTGGCCTCCGGCACCTGCTCCACGAGCACCACCCGTCCGGCGTGGGTATCGAGAAAATCTAGCAACGGCTCGGCGGCTGCTGCCGTGTAGAGGCACCAGCGGGCACACATGATGACCACCGCGGGCTTCCAACGCGCGATATGCTGCAGGCGGGCTTCGTCGAACCGACGTTTCTCCTCGACCGAGAAGGAGGCCGCTCTCTCGCCCGGCACATGCACGAACGGGCTTGCGCCCTGGGCACAGTAGAACGACGCGGTGATGCCCAGCGACTCTGTAACGCCGCGGATCGCGTGGCACCACATGGTCCCGTGCGAATCGCCCAATACCACGACCTCGGGAGCAGCAGCACCGCCGACGATGATGCCCCCTTCGAGGTACGCGTCAGGGAGCGGCACCGCCGCGGAATCAGGTGGGAGCAGGTGGGCGTTGGCGCGAGTCCGCACCGCGCGGCCCAGGTTGTAAGACCCGGAGGCACTCGTCGGTTTTTCGAAGCCGCTCGTGTCGTAGGAACCGCTGGAAAAAGCCAGCAGGCACGCAGCCGTGAACGTGACGACATAACCGGCCGCGATATACGGCAGACTGCGATGGTCGCGTCTGGTCGGCTCCTCGATGAAAGCGTACGACGCCGCTGCGATCAGCAGGATCGGCACCAGCAGGAGCGGGGCGGGCGTCGTGCGGCCGGAGGCTTCGTCGAGCAGTCGGGCGAACACGATCACCGGCCAGTGCCACAGGTAGATCGAGTACGAGGCTTTGCCGATCGCAACTATCGGCCGCCAGGCGAGCAATGTGCGGCACGGTTCGGAACCACCCCAGGCCAGCACTGCGGCGGCACCGAAGACCGCGGCGATAACAGCCCGCGTGCGGCCTGGTGGGAGGAGGAACGCGGCCAGGATCAGCGTCAGCCCTGCCCCGGCCAGGAGGCCGCCGCCGACGTTGAACGATGCTTGCTGCTGCCGCCATCGACGCAGCGTCGTGGCCAGGCATCCCCCCAGGCCCAATTCCCAAGCCCGTGACGGCAGCAGGTAGAACATCTCCTCGAAGCCGTACTTGCGGACGCCCGCGACGAAATATACCAGGCCCGTCAGTGTCGCCGCCGCCAGCAGCCATGGCAGCGCCCTGCCAGCCCGAGCCGTGAACGCTCCGAGGAGAAGCGGCAGGCAGAGGTAAAACTGTTCTTCGACCGAGAGGGACCAGGTGTGCAGCAGCGGCGATATTTCAGCCGCCTGCCCCCAATAGTCGGAGACGTTCCTCCAGAACCAAAGGTTCGCCACGGACAGCAGGGCGGCCACGGCCTGCGCGCCGGTGGCCGGATGGTCGCTTTTCGGCGCGATGAACCAGGTCATCGCCAGCGTAGTAATGATCGTAGCCAGAAGAGCCGGAAAGATCCGCAGGATGCGGCGGGTCCAGAATCCGCGAAACGAGAACGTGCCGGCCCGCAGCTCGCCGAGGATGATGCCCGTGATCAGGAACCCCGAGATCACGAAGAAGACGTCGACGCCGACGAACCCGCCGGGGATCCAGCGGAAGCCGAGGTGGAAGAGCACGACGGCGACGACGGCCACCGCCCGCAGGCCGTCGATCTCGGCACGGTAGCCGGTGCCCGACGCGGTCATCGGTGCTTCCCGGGCATGCCGCAGGGACACCCGACGACGGAAGGTATCCTTGCTGCGGCGGCCCGCGGCCTCGTCCTTGAACGCGACGCCGTCGCCCGGGCCCACGACGACGCGATCGACGCCCTCCCGCACCGGCCGACGTGACCATGCCGAACCGTCCGCTGCTCGTGATCACGCAGGTCTACGTGCCCGATCCCGCGGCCGTGGGCCAGCACATCGCCGACGCGGCCGAGGAGATGGCGCGGCGGGGTCACGACGTGCTCGTGTTCACGTCGGCCCGCGGCTACGACGACCCGTCGATCCGCTATCGCTCCCGGGAGACCCGCGGCGGCGTGCGGATCCGCAGGCTGCCGCTCTCGAGCTTCGGCAAGCGGAGCATCGCCGTCCGCCTGCTGGCGCACTGCATCTTCCTGGCACAGGCCGTGGCCCTGGCGCTCCTGGGCCCGCGGCCGTCCGCCGTGGTCGTCAGCACGAGCCCGCCCTTTGCGGGCATCGCCGGCGTGCTCATCTCGCGGCTGCGCCGCATTCCGCTCACGTGGTGGGTGATGGACCTG
>JBIJCD010000203.1:0-6741 GCA_044344895.1 Pirellulales bacterium
CATGGTCCGCGTCGTCGACGGCTTGGTGACGGTGCGGCCCCTCGCGGGCACCCGGCCCCGTGGCGCGACGCCCGAGGAAGACGCGGCGCTCGCCGCCGGACTGCTGGCCGACCCGAAGGAAAGGGCCGAGCACGTGATGCTCATCGACCTGGGACGCAACGACGTCGGCCGCGTGGCGACCATCGGCTCGGTCGTCCTCAGCGACGTGATGTCGATCGAGCGATACAGCCACGTCATGCACATCACCAGCAACGTCACGGGCAGGCTGGCGGACGACACGACCGCCTTCGACGCCCTGCGGGCCTGCCTGCCCGCGGGCACGGTGTCGGGGGCCCCGAAGATCAGGGCGATGCAGATCATCGACGAGCTCGAGCCCCGGAAGCGTGGACCCTACGCCGGGGCCGTGGGTTACATCGACTTCAGCGGCGCCATGGACACCTGCATCGCCCTGCGAACGGTGGTGATCGCCGGCGGCAAGGCCTTCATCCAGTCGGGGGCAGGGATCGTGGCCGACAGCGATCCGGACAGCGAATTCCAGGAAACGCTCAACAAGGCGAAGGGGATGCTCGTCGCCCTGGAGATGACGGCCGACCGGCTCGCCGCGGCCGCGTCGCGGTGATCGGCGGAACCAGCATGATCCACTGCGATCGCGTCATCGTGGAGCGGTCGGGGCAGGTGGTCGTCGATCGGCTGCATCTGTCGGTCCAGACCGGGGAGTCGCTGGCGGTGATCGGTCGCGCGGGCGCCGGCAAAAGTTCGCT
Organism: Pirellulales bacterium; assembly: GCA_044344895.1. Taxonomy (GTDB): domain Bacteria; phylum Planctomycetota; class Planctomycetia; order Pirellulales; family UBA1268; genus CAMCQY01. The sequence continues at coordinate 762 of JBIJCD010000203.1, forward strand.
CCTGGCAGCGCTGGCGACCGGCATCCCGGTCCACGGCGGCGACGCGTCGGTGGGAGGTCGATCGGTGCGGCGCGAGGCCGAAGCCGTGCGCCGGATCGTCGGCTACGCGCCGGCGTGGCTGACGGCGCCGCCGGGAGTCAGGGCAGGCGAGTTCCTGGGGCTCTTCGCCGCGGCGGCCGGACTCTCCGCCGGTCGGGCACACGCCGCCGTGGCCCAGGGACTCGCCACCGCCGGGCTCGCGGGCCGGGGTGACGAGCGGCTCGACCGGCTCCCCGCCGGGCGCTGGAAGCTCCTGCTCCTCTCCCGGGCGCTGCTGCACGGGCCGCAGGTACTCCTGTTCGACGATCCGTTCGCGGGCCTCGACCCCGTTGAACGACGGTCGGTCGAGCGGATGATCGACGACGTGCGGCTCGCCGGCCGCACCGTGGTCGCCGCGATCGACGACGCCCGCGTGCCCGATTGTTTCACCACCCTGGCCGTGCTGCACGAGGGCCGCCTGCTGCAGCACGGGCCGGCCGACCCCGCCGCGATCGCCCCGGGGCGGACCTGGCGGCTGCGGATCCATTGCCGTGGCACCGCGGAGGAGGCCGCCACCGCGGCCGCGCGGCTCATCGACCGGGTCGATCCGCTCGACGCCCACGCCATCGACTGCTGGCTGCCTCCGGCAGGGCCCACGGCTGCGGACGTCGTCGCGGCCCTCGTCCGTGCGGGGATCGCCGTGACGGCCGCCGGATTCCACCCATCGTGGACGGAGCAGCTGCTCGACGACGACGCCTGAACCGCGATCACGCGGCGTTCCACGCCCGACGAACCTCCGCCAGGCCGGCGACGCAGATGTCGTATTCGCTGCTGAGCCGCTCCAGCAGCAGCCGTTCCGCCGCGGCGTCGGCTGGCTCCAGGGTGCTGGCCATCCAGTAGGCCCGCCGCCCCACGGCTCGGTAGTCGAGCGACTGAAACCGCCGTAGCGCCTCCGGATAGACGCCGGCCCAGAACAGCGTCGCATCGCCGATCTGGCGGTAGTCCGCTGCCGCGGCCGCCGGGGGCGCGTCGCCGATCAGCCGCGCGAGCCGATCGCGTTCCGCGGCGGTCCGGCAGGGAAATACCCGCAGCCCATCGCTGCGGATGAACCGCACGAGCAGCGTGGCCACGTACTCCACGAGCGGCGGATCGACAACGCCGAGCTGTCCGTGGAATGCGTTCTCCGTCAGCCCCCTGAAGAAACGATCGAGATCGTCCGGATCACGGGCGGAAAACATGGTCGAGCAGCCTCCCTGGCCCTCATGCACGCATGCCGATGTCCCGCGAGCATTCTACGGCGGCAGGCGACCGCGGCTCCATCCCGGCATGGCCGGGGCCACGATCTTCTGCGCAGCAGCGGCTGCGGGGACGGGTCACCCGGAGACGGCGGCGGCCAGGCCGCCCACGTAGCGTTCCAGCCCGCTCAGCAGACGCTCGGGAGGCTGGCCGGCCGCCTCGGCCAGATGGCGGACCACTGCCGAGCCCACGATCACGCCGTCGGCAACCTGGGCCACCGCTCGGGCCTGTTCCGGCGTCGAGATGCCGAAGCCCACGAGGATCGGCACGTCGGTCTTCGTCCGCAGCCATTGGACCCGCTCGATGAGCCCGGGGGGCAGATCGGTGCGGGCCCCGGTCACGCCGGCCACCGACACGCAGTAGAGGAAGCCGGTCGATTTCCTGGCGATCGCCTCGGCCCGATCCGGCGGCGTGGTGGGCGTCACCAGCCGCACGAGCGCCAGCCCCGCCCCCCGGCAGGCCGCGTCGAGCTGATCAGACTCCTCGATCGGCAGGTCGGGCACGACGAACCCCGCCAAGCCGGCGGCAGCCGCGTCGGCCACGAAGCGGTCGATGCCGCGGCGATAGATGAGCGAGTAGCTGGCCATCGCCAGGATCGGCATCCGCACCCGGCCGGTTGCCTCGCGCGACATCGCGAAGAGACGCTCGAGCGTGAACCCCGCGGCGAGCGCCCGCGTGTAGGAGCCCTGGATCACCGGGCCATCGGCGATCGGGTCGGAATAGGGAACGCCCAGTTCGCACACCGCAGCGCCGGCCCGGTCGAGAGCCTCCAGCACCGCCAGCGTCGTCTTCATGTCGGGGTCGCCGGCCGTGACGAACGGAGCGAGGACACGACGGCCCTCCTGGCGTCGTACGGCGAACAGTGCCGCGAGCGCGTCGACTTTGGTGGGAGTGGCTGCCGCAGGCGTGGCGGGCGCGGACGTCATGGCTCGATTCCGAGTGGCACGTGGAAGTCGCCGGCCCGATGCTCGGTCGGCTCGCTCGTTCGGCGGCTGGATCGGTCGGGGGGCATCAGGTCGCGAGACCCCGCAGCCGGGCGATCTCCGCGGCGTCCTTGTCGCCGCGGCCCGACAGGCAGATGACGAGGATCTCGTCGGGACGGCGCCGGGCCGCCTCCTGGACGGCCCACGCCACCGCGTGCGATGTCTCCAGGGCGGGCAGGATGCCCTCCCGCCGGGCCACCGTGTCGAAGGCGTCGAGCGCCTCGGCATCGGTGACGCTCGTGTACTCCACGCGGCCGGCATCCCGCCAGTAGCTGTGCTCCGGCCCCACGCCGGGATAGTCGAGGCCGGCCGACACGGAATGCACGTCGGACGTCTGCCCGTCGGCGTCCTGCAGCACGTAGCTCAAGCTGCCGTGGAGGATCCCGGGGCTGCCGTAGGAGAGGCTGGCGGCGTGGTCGCCTGGCTTCCCCGACCGCCCCCCCGCCTCGACGCCCACGAGCCGCACGCTCCCATGATCGACGAACGGGTAAAACATCCCCGCCGCATTGCTGCCACCGCCCACGCAGGCCACGACGATGTCGGGCAGCCTGCCGAGCTGCCGCCGGCACTGTTCGACGGTCTCCCGGCCGATCACCGACTGGAAGTCCCGCACGATCCGGGGGAACGGGTGCGGCCCCACGACGGAACCGATGATGTAGTGGGTGGTCTCGACCGAGCCCATCCAGTCGCGCATCGCCTCGTTGATCGCGTCGCGGAGCGTCCGCGAGCCGCTCTCGACCGGGCGGACCTCCGCCCCCATGAACCGCATGTTGCGCACGTTCGGCGCCTGCCTACGCACGTCCTCGGCACCCATGTAGACGACGCACTCCAGGCCGAAACGGGCGCAGGCCGTCGCAGTGGCAACGCCGTGCTGGCCGGCACCGGTCTCGGCGATGATCCGCCGCTTGCCCATCCGGATCGCCAGCAGCCCCTGCCCGAGGGTGTTGTTGATCTTGTGCGCGCCGGTGTGGCTGAGATCCTCACGCTTGAAATAGATCTGCGCGCCGCCCGCCATCTCCGTGAGCCGCCGCGCGAAGAGCAGGGGGGTGGGCCGGCCCACGAACGCGGCCAGCAGCGCGTCGAGCTCGGCCGCGAAGGCCGGGTCGGCAATCGCCTCGCCGTAGGCCCGCTCCAGCTGGTCGAGCGCCGCAGAGAGCGTTTCGGGCACATAGCGACCGCCGAACCGGCCGAACCGGCCCAGGCTGTCGGGCACCTGCGAGAGCTGCGGCACTGCGGTGGAGGAAGCTGGCATGGCTGGCGCCGGGCGGGAACGCAACGACCGGCCGGTCGCGGCGACTGGCCGAGAATCGCATTGTAGCCTGCTCCCTCACTGCTACCATCGATTCCGGAAGCATCATGCCAGAATTGCCCGAAGTCGAGACGATGCGGCGCGGAATCGCGCACCTGGCGGGGGGGCGGATCGAGGCCGTCACATTCCCCCGCGGGCCGGTGCGGCCGATCACCACCTCCCCGACCCCGCGGTCGCTGCAGCGGAGGCTGGCGGGCCGGACGCTGGCGGCGGTCCATCGCTTCGGCAAGCGGGTCGCCGTCGAACTGGCGCCACATGGCCGGGTGGGCCGGCAGTGGCTCGTGATCGAGCCGCGGATGACGGGGCTCTTGCTCGTGGTCGATCCGCCGTCGTGGCAGCACGTGCGGATGGAGCTGGCTGTCGCCCTGCCGACGGGTCCTGCGCGGCTGTCGTTTTGGGACAGGCGCGGCCTGGGCACGATCCGCTTGCTCGACGCCGCTGGACTCCACGCGGCCTGCGGCCCCGACCGGCTCGGCCCCGACGGGCTGGCGGTCGACGCGGCACAGCTCGCCGCGCGGCTGGGGGGCTCGCGCCGCGGCGTGAAGGTGGCGCTGCTCGACCAGCGGGCCGTCGCGGGCATCGGCAACATCTACGCCGCCGAGATCCTCTATCAGGCGGGCATCGATCCCCGGGTGCCGTGCCGGCGGCTCGGCGGCGACGCCTGGGACCGCATCGCCACGGCCACCCGTCGCCTGCTGTCCACCGCGGTCCGACTGGAGGGCTCGAGCATCGGCGACGAGACCTACCGCACCGCCGACAACCGGCCCGGTCGGTTCCAGCGGCGGCACCGCGTCTACGGCCGCGCCGGCCGGGCCTGCGGCCGCTGCGGGGCGACGATCGAACGGATCGTGCAGGCTCAGCGGTCGACGTTTTTCTGCCCGCAGTGCCAGTGGCACCCGCGGAAGCGATGCCGTAGTCTCTGACGAGTCGTCAGTCTCCCCGGAGCCATGACCATGCAATCGACCGGTGCCGCCTTCTCTCGCCGCCGCTTTCTCGCCGGTGCCGTCGCACTGCCCGCCGCCGCGGGGCTGTCGGCCGCCGAGCCGGCCACGGCCACGACGCCTGAGTCGCTGGCCGGCCTGCTCCACGAGTCGCTCACGCCCACACAACGCGAGGCGATCTGCTTTCCGTGGAACTATCGCCACCCGAAGTTCGGCCTTCTGCGGACCCGCATCGGCAACAACTGGAACGCCACCGCCCCCGAGGTGGCCGGCGACTTCTACACGAAGGACCAGCGACGGCTCATCCGCGACATCTTCGAGCAGCTCATCGAGCCGGACTGGCACGCCCGGTTCGACAAGCAGCTCGAGGACGACGCCGGCGGCTTCGGCCACAGCCAGTCGGTCGCGCTCATCGGGGAGCCGGGCGCCGGCGGAAAGTTTCAATTCCTGCTCACCGGGCGGCACATGACGCTACGGTGCGACGGCGACTCCGCCGAGCACGTCGCCTTCGGCGGGCCGATCTTCTACGGTCACGACGCCGGCGGCTTCAACGAGGGGCCGCAGCACCCGGGCAACGTGTTTTGGCCGCAGGCGGTGGCGGCCAACCGCGTCTACGCCATGCTCGACGGCAGGCAGCGGGACGTCGCCCTGGTCGCGAAGATGCCTGCGGAGAATGCGATCGGCTTCCGGGGCGTCGACGGCACGGCCCCGGGCATTCCCGTGTCCGACATGTCGGCCGACCAGCGGTCGGAACTCGAGAACGTGCTCGCCATCCTGCTCGAACCCTACCGCACCCGCGACCGCGACGAGGTTCGCGGCTGCCTCACGAAGCAGGGGGGCCTCGACCGCTGCCGCCTCGCCTTCTACCGCGATGGCGACCTCGGCAACGACGGCGTCTGGGACTGCTGGCGTTTGGAGGGCCCGGCCTTCGTCTGGCACTTCCGCGGCGCGCCGCACGTGCACGTCTGGGTAAACGTCGCCGATACGCCCGACGTCGCCACCAACGCATGACCGACTGCTGCATCATCGGGGGCGGCATCATCGGCCTGTCGATCGCCCGCGAACTGGCCGGCCGCGGCTTGTCGGTGCGGGTACTGGCCCGCGATCCCGCCCGCGACACCGCGTCCTGGGCGGCCGCGGGGATCTTTCCGCCGGCGCCCGAGTATCCGGCCGCCCCCCCCGGCGACGCGCTGACCGCCTGGAGCGACCGGCTCCATCGACAGTGGTCGGCGGAGCTGCGCGACGAGACCGGAATCGACAACGGGCTGGCGGCCTGTGGCGGACTGCACCTGGCGGGCGACGCTCCGGGCATCGCCCGGCTCCACGACGACCTCGTCGCCTGGCGCGGCAAGGGCGGCCGCTGCGAGGCCCTGACGACGGACCGACTGGCCGAGCTGGAGCCGGCCCTGCGCGGCGCGGTGGAGCGGGGGGTG
>JBIJCD010000149.1:0-7774 GCA_044344895.1 Pirellulales bacterium
GCTCGATCCCCTGAAGCAGCTGCGTCCGCACGTCCGGCGAGTAGCTCCGCACGGTGAGCTGCAGCTGGCAGGAGTCGCCGATCACGTTGTGCTTCGTGCCGCCGTGGATCGAGCCGACCGTGATCACGGCGGCCTCGGTCGGCCGCACCTCGCGGCTGACGAGCGTCTGCAGCGAAAGCACGAGCTCGGCCGCCTGCACGACCGGGTCGATGGTGACGTGCGGATAGCCGCCGTGGCCGCCGCGGCCGTGGACGGTGATGTCGACGGAGTCGGAGTTCGCCAGCACGACGCCGGCCCGGATGCCGACCTTGCCGGCGGCCAGCGTCGCATCGACATGCTGAGCCACGGCGAAATCGGGCCGCGGAAACCTGGTAAACAGGCCGTCGTCGAGCATCGCGCGGGCGCCGACGAGCGTCTCCTCGGCGGGCTGACCCACGAACATCGCAGTGCCCCGCCAGGCGTCCGTATGGGCGGCGAGATACCTGGCCACGCCGACGAGCGTTGTCATGTGCACGTCGTGCCCACATGCATGCATCACGCCGGTCTTCGCGCCGCTGGCTGCCGTCGCCGTCTCGCGCGACGCGTAGGGGAGGTCGGTCCGCTCGGTGACGGGCAGGCCGTCGAGATCGGTGCGGAGCATCACGGTCGGTCCTGGCCCGTTCCGCAGGAGCGCCACCACCCCGTGCCCGCCCACTCGCTCCGTCACGTCGCAGCCGGCGTCGCGCCACAGGCCCGCCAGCTTTGTGGCGGTGAGCGTCTCCTGCTCGGAGAGCTCCGGGTGGGCGTGAAACTCCCGATAGAGATCGACGAGCCCGGCGACGTGCGCCCTCGCCCAGGCCCGCAGCGTCTCGTCGCCGCCGGACGGCCGCGGCTCGGCTGCGGCGGATGCCGCGACCAGGCCCGCCAGGGCGATCGAGAGCAGGAGGCCGACGCCCGGGCTCGAAGGTCGGCGGCGGGACGGCCACGACGGCCAGGGAATGCGTCGCCGCGGCTCGATGCACTGCGATCCGGTCATCTCGGCTGAGCTCCCCGCTGCCGGCCATTCCGGCGGCTGCCCGTTCGCGGTCCACCGTCGCGGACCCTACCACCCTGTCGGTGCGATCGTCAACGATCGAGGCGGCCCGCGGTGGGATCGGCCCGGTATGATGCCGTCGGCGCGGAGTCCCGCCCCGAACGATGCCCGACGTGAGGGAGAAGAGACGATGAAGACCAGACGACTCGGCGACTCCGATCTGGACATCACGCCGCTCGGTTTCGGCGCCTGGGCGATCGGCGGCGGCGATTGGGCGTTCGCCTGGGGCAGCCAGAACGACGGGGACAGCATCGCGGCGATCCACGAGGCCCTCGATCTGGGCATCAACTGGATCGACACCGCGCCGGTCTACGGCCTGGGCCATTCCGAGGAGGTCGTGGCCCGGGCGCTCGCCGGCGTTCCGCGGAAGCCGCTCATCTTCACGAAGTGCGGCCGGGTCTGGGACGAGTCGAGGCAGGTCGGCAAGCGGCTGACGGCCGCGAGCATCCGCACCGAGTGCGAGGCCAGCCTCCGTCGGCTCCGCGTCGACCGGATCGACCTCTACCAGATCCACTGGCCCGAGCCCGACGAGGACGTCGAGGAGGGCTGGGCCGAGTGTGCCCGTCTCCAGGCCGAGGGAAAAGTCCGCTGGATCGGCGTCTCGAACTTCAGCGTCGCCCAGTTGGAGCGGGCCCGGGCGATCGCTCCCGTGACGTCGCTGCAGCCCCCGTACTCGCTGCTACGGCGTGAGATCGAGCCGGAGATCCTGCCCTTCTGCAGCCGGCACGGCATCGGGGTGCTGGCGTATTCGCCGATGGCGTCGGGCCTGCTCACCGGATCCTGGACGCGGGCCCGGCATGCCGGCCTGCCGGAGGACGATTGGCGGAAGCACAAGAATCCGCTCTTCCAGGAGCCGCGGTTCTCGCAGGCGCTCGCCGCGGTGGAGACGCTCCGCGGCGTGGCCGCGCGGCATGGCACGAGCCCCGGCGCGGTCGCGCTGTCCTGGGTGCTGGGACATCCCGCCGTCACCGCCGCGATCGTCGGCGCGCGGCGGGCCGGCCAGCTGTCCGATATCGTCGCCGCGGCCGATCTCGTGCTCTCGGCCGGTGAGCGAGCGGAGCTTGAAGCGGCGACCGCCTGATGCCGGGCATCAGCGGGCCGGCAGCGTCCGGGTCATCCGCCACGCGAGCGTCGTCGGACGTGCGAAGGCGACGGCCGCCGCGTCGAGGATCCCCGTGCCGGCCGCTTTCAGCTGCAGTGAATAGCTGCCGGCGACGTTCGTGCGCCGGATCGATGAGATCGTGAACGTGCGGCCGTCGGTCGTCGTGATCCGGCTGCCGGCGAGCGACAGGGTCGTGCGGCCACGGCGGAGCACGAAGTCGTCGAGCGTGACGCCGGTCACCGCCCGGTTGAACTGCACGACCACCGACGTGACCGTGCGGGCTACCGTGGTGCCCGGGCCGAAGAAGGTCGCCGTGATCGCGGGCAGCGGCGTGGGCGGCGTTACGGGCGGAAGTGGCGGCGGAGGGTCGGTCGGCGGCAGACCGGGTGCGGCCGGGAGCCGGTAGTCGCCCCGCGCCGGGTCGGCGAGCACTGGCCGCAGCGTATTGATCACGTTCCGCGCGAGCACGTCGGCGGCAAGCGTGGCCGCTTCGATTCCCAGAGGGTGATCGGCGGGGCCGTTCCAAATCACGTTTCCCGCAATCCGCAGGCCGTCGTCGGCCCGGGCCGGTGATGGGATGTTCGAGCCGGCGGAGGGGATGCGCGGCGTGGCGATCGCGAACTGCTGCCAGCGGCTCACGAAGCCGTCGGGGTTGAGCACGACGTTGTCGGCGATGACCACGTTGAGGTTGGGAATGGGCTCCTCACGGCCCGCGACGTTCGTGCCCCAGCCACCCTGCGCGAGGTACGCCGTGCACGTGGCGCGGTCGCCGTCGCATGACCGCGAACCGAATCCCACCTCGATCACGTGGCTGCGGCTGCCGACGCGATAGAGCGTGTTGTTGGCCATGACGATGTTCGCACCGCCGTTGACGCCGAGCCCCGCCCCTTCGGTGTCGTGGACGACGTTGTCGGTGAACGTGATGTTCGCGGCCTCGTACTGCAGCCACGGCGCGACCATGAACTCGAAGCCCGTGCCCTGGCCGGCGGTGAAGCCGCCGGTGCCGGCGTCGAAGAACTCGTTGCCCGCGATCACGAGATCGGCCGAGCCGCCCTTCGCGTACATCGCCCAGTCGCCGGAGCGGTGAATCCGGCTGCCGACGACGTGCCCGCCCTGCACGGCGACGAAATCGACGGCGTTGTCCCAGGCGCCGGAGATATCGCACCGCTCGATGTACACCCCGCGGCACTGGTTCACCTTGACCGTCTCCTGCGGCACCGCGTAGGTCGCGATCGTGCCGACGCCCCGCACCGTCGTGTCGCGGACCAGGATCTGCGAGCAGGCTTCGAAGTGGAGCACGTCGCCGCCGCCGGCCGAGATGTCGAGGCCGATCAGGAACAGGCTCGTGCAGCCGAAGACGTTCATGGCCGGCAGGCGGGCCGTCCCCGCGCCGTCGGCGGCACGGATGACGACCGGGGCGTCGCGGGTGCCCAGCCGCCGCTCCCAGTAGTTGGGCACGCTGGCGGCCGCATAGTCGCCGGCCACCAGATTGATCCGATATCCCTGGGAAAGCGTGGTGCCGACCGGCACCCGGGCCCAGGCCTCCGTCAGCGTCCGCACGGCCTGATCGCGGGTGCCGCCGGGCCGCGTGTCGTCGCCGCCGCCGGGGTCGACCCAGATGTCGACGAGCGACGGCGTACCGATGTCGAAGGTCGGCAGCGCGGGGTTCGCACTCGCACCGACGGCCAGTGGCAGCCGCGGCTCGAGCCGCTCGATGCCGTCGCCCACGGGCTGCCGAGCCTGCGGCCGCGCGGCTCGGCGAACGCGCATGGCGGCCTGGGAGAAGCGGAAAGCGCACATGGCAGGGGGCAACGGCCGTTCGACCAGAATGCCGAGCGCAGCCGCTGGTTTTGAGTTCCTTCGCCCCTGCGAGCACAATGCTAGGAACCGGCCGCGAGGAAAGTCCAATGACCGCCCCAGCCCACCCGAACACCGTGCGGTCCGCCCCGCTGACACGTGGCTCGACAGTGTACGGCCCGGTTCGGAAGCCGGCAGGCGATTGGCCCGCTGCCACCGTCGCGTTTCTCACGATCGTGGCGTTTCTCGCGGCCCGCGCGGACGATTTCCCCGCTCCCTTCAACAGCGAACAGGACACTTCCGCAACGCCACTGTCGGCCGCCGAAGCCGCGGCGACGATGCAGGTGCCGGAGGGGTTCCGCGTCGATGTCTTCGCGGCGGAGCCCGACGTGCAAAACCCCATCGCTATGTCGTGGGATGGGCGGGGACGGCTCTGGATCGCGGAAAACATGACCTACGCCGGCGGACCGGCTCGCATCGAGGAGCGGCTGCGGGACCGAGTGGTCGTGTTCGAGGACGCCGACGGCGACGGCCGCGCCGAACGCCACCGGGTGTTCGTCGACGGGCTGCGGCAGCTCACCGGCCTCGAAGTCGCGCCCGGAGGCGTGTGGCTCATGTGCCCGCCGCACCTGCTCTTCCTGCCCGACGCCGACGGGGATGACCGGCCCGACGGTCCGCCCCGGGTCATGCTCGATGGCTTCGATGTGGCCAGCGAGAGCTACCACAACTTCGCCAACGGCCTGCGGTTCGGTCCGGACGGCTGGCTCTACGGACGCTGCGGCGGATCCTGCCCCGGACTGATCGGCCCGCCGGGCACGGCCCCGGAACGTCGCGTGCGGCTCGAGGGCGGCATCTGGCGGTACGCGCCGCAGACCGGTCGGTTCGAGGTGGTGCTGCACGGTACGACAAACCCCTGGGGGCACGACTGGAACGATTATGGCGACGGCTTTTGCATCAACACCGTGACCGGCCACCTGTGGCAGATGATCCCCGGCGCCCACTATCCCTTCAACGGCCGGCTCGACCCCAATCCATACGTCTTCGAGCCGATCGCCACGCACGCCGATCACTTCCACTTCGACACGGGCGCCGGCTGGCAGAAATCCCGCGACGGCGCCGCCAACGACCTCGGCGGCGGCCATGCGCACAGCGGGCTGATGATCTATCTCGGCGACGACTGGCCGCCGGAGTACCGCGGTCGGCTCTTTACCTGGAACATGCACGGCCGCCGCGCCAACCAGGAGCTGCTCCAGCGGGAGGGGAGCGGCTATGTCGGCCGCCACGGCCGCGACACCTTCATCAGCGGGGATCCCTTCTTCCGCGGCATCGAGCTGGCTTACGGTCCCGACGGGAGTGTGATGGCGATCGACTGGAGCGACACGGGGGAGTGCCACGAGCGGACCGGGGTGCACCGCACGAGCGGCCGCATCTTCAGGATCGCCCACGGCGACCCGCCGCGGCGGAGCGCCGTCGACCTCTCGCGGCTGCCCATCACCGCGATTGCGGAGCTGACGACGCATGTAAACGAGTGGTTCGTGCGGCAGGCCCGGCTGCAGCTGGCCGCACGAGCCGCCGCGAACCCGGCGTCCGTGGCGGACGCCGAGCCGATCCTGCGCCGCTGCGCCGCGGCCGCTGATCCCGTCACCGCCTGCCGCGGCGTGCTCGCGCTCCACGCTTGCGGCCGACTGTCGGTGGCGGACCGGATCGCGCTGCTCTCCCATCCCGACGAGCATCTGCGAGCCTGGGGCGTGCGGCTGCTCTGCGATCCGTGGCCGATCGACGGCGTGCCGGGCCCACCCGCGCTGTCGCCCACCGACGCTGCGGCGGTCGCAGCCGACTCCGAGCGGCTGGCCCCCGAATTCCTTCGGCTCGCGGCACACGATGCCAGCGGCCTCGTCCGGCTCGCGATCGCCTCCGCGCTGCAGCGGATGCCGGTGGCGAGGCGGGCCGACCTGGCTGCCGCGCTGATGGCGCGCGTCGAAGACGCCGCCGATCACAACCTGCCGCTGCTCGTCTGGTATGGCCTGATGCCGGTAGTGGAGGCGTTTCCCGAGCGGGCCGCCGACCTGGCGCTCGGTTCGACGTGGCCGAAGACGCGGCGGCTCGTCGCGCGGCGGCTGGCCGGCCTCATCGACCGGCATCCCGAGGCCGTCGACCGGCTCGTGGCCGGGGCCGCGACGACATCCGACGCGTCGCTGCGCGCGGACGTCGTGTCGGGCATCGCCGACGGGCTGGCGGGCTGGCGCCGCGCGCCACAGCCCGTCGCCTGGGAGGCGATGGTCGCCGCGGCGGGCCGGGGCGACGAGCCGCTCGCAACCACGATCCGCGACCTGTCGGCGGTGTTCGGCGATGGCCGGGCGCTGGGCGAAATCCGTCGGCTCGTGCTCGATGAGCGGGCCGCGGCCGACGTGCGCCGGTCGGCGCTGGAATCGCTCGTGCGCCAGGGCGATGACGGCCTGCGCGAGCTCTGCCTCGGGCTGCTCGGCGACAGGCGGTTCAACGTGGTGGCGGCCGAGGGGCTGGCCCGCGGCGACGACCCGGAGACGGCCCGGGCCCTCGTAGCGACGTACGGGCGGTTTCGGGCCCCCGACCGACCGCGGCTCATCGCGGTGCTCACGTCGCGGCCGAGCTTCGCCCGGGCACTCGTCGAAGCGGTGGCCGCCGGCCGCATCCCCCGCGACGACGTCGGCAGCTACGACGTGCGGCAGCTCCGCGGCCTTGGCGACCCCGCGGTCGACGCCGCCGTGGAGAGCATCTGGGGCCGCGTCCGCGACACCCCCGAGCAGCGCCGCGATCAGATCGCGGCGCTCAAGACGGCGCTCACGCCCGCGGCCCTGGCGGCCGCCGATCTGCCGCACGGCCGGCAGCTCTTCGACCGAAGCTGCGGCCGCTGCCACCGCCTCTTCGGCGGGGGCGAGAACGTCGGGCCCGATCTCACCGGCGGCAACCGCACGAACCTCGACTACCTGCTTGAGAATATCGTCGACCCCAGCGGCGCCGTAGCCAGGGAATACAGGATGTCGGTCGTGACGTTCGCCGACGGCCGGGTGCTTGGTGGCCTGGTCACGTCCCGAAACGATCGCACGCTCACGCTGGTCACCCCCACCGAGACCCACGTGCTGTCGCTGGCCGACGTCGACGACGTGACGCTGACCGCGCAGTCGCCGATGCCCGACGGCATGCTCGACCAGCTGCCGACCGACGCGATCCGCGATCTGATCGGCTACCTCATGCAGGCGGCGCAGGTGCCGCTGCCCTAGAGCGCATCTGGTTGAGCTGTAGCGACGACGTGGCAAACCTGGAGACGCAGGCGAGGGGTCGGCGAACGCTCGAGGAGCTTTGGGCCGCCTCAGCCCACGCGACGAGACTTTTGCCGCCCCGAAGCCGTCGCTCCACCAAACCGGGATGCGCACTAGCGACCCGCCGCTGGCCTCGGTCCGGAATCCCGTGGGGAATTGTCGGTGGTTGCGGGTTGTGGTCTGATGCTCGCTCCGCGGCCTGCTGCGGGCGGTTGAGTGCAGTCCGTTGCCATTCAGTCGAGGACGACGTGATGGAGGTGACAAGCCGCTGGTGGTGCGTGCTGACCGCGCTGGTTCTGATGCCATTCGCCTCGGCCATGGCACAACCCGCCGCTGCGGATCGGCTCATGCCGCTCCCCCCGGGCACGACAGAGGTCGGCGGTGAGATCGGCCGCCGGATCGCCGCCACGGTCGAAGGGAACCTGCTCCAGCTCGACATCGACCGCGACTTTCTCCAGCCGTTTCGGTCCCGCGACCGGCAGGGGGGCTTCGTGGGACTCGGCA
>JBIJCD010000150.1:0-7768 GCA_044344895.1 Pirellulales bacterium
GGGTGACACCGCTCTCACCCAGCACCGACGGTCGGCCGAATCGGATCATGTTCCGCGGCGGACCGTATGGCGGCGACTACCGCTATGCGGTCGCGCGGGAGCAGGAAGAGGGGCCGTTTCCCCATCGCGGCCCCGACGAGGGCTACCTGATCGGCGCGCGGAACGTCGACCCCGTGAACGGGGGTGGCGACTGGATGTGTGCGCGACCCGATCACTGGATTTTCGCGGGCACCGGCATGAAACAGGGCGATACCATCCCCGGACTCATCGGCTGGGAATACCACGGCGATCCGCCCTCAGATATCCCCGGACTCGAGGTCATCGCCGCCGGCACCGCCCTCCAGGGAGGCGTCACGCCGCAACGGTGGGCGGCCACGATCTATCCTGGCCCTGCCGGAAACTTCGTCTTCAACGCATCGACGATCTTTTGGTGCCAGGGGTTGAGCTCCCCTCCAGGCCACATGCTCCCCTGGTCGCACTGGAGCCGGCCGCACGGCCCGGATGCCCGCGTTCAGCGCATCACACGCAATCTCCTCGATCGCGCGATCGGATAGCGGATGCCACCTGCTCGTGCGGCGTGGCGTCGCCGCAGCATTGAGCGGCTCCCCCGCACCGGACCCGTGTGCTCCGGAGAGGCCGGTGGCCTAGAGCGCATATGGTTTAGCTGTAGCGACGACTTGGCACACCTGGAGACGCAGGCGAGGGGTCGGCGAACGCTCGAGGAGCTCTGGGCCGCCTCGGCCCACGCGACGAGACTTTTGCCGCCCCGAAGCCGTCGCTACACCAAACCGGGATGCGCACTAGCCCCGGCCCGGCGGCCGGCTGAAGGTGCGGCCGAGATCCACCTTCTTTTCCTTGGCCCGCTTCATCAAGGCCTCGACGTACTCGGCGGCCTGCTTCTGTTCGGCCGACTGCGGCCGCGGCGACGGAGCGGATCGCGCCGCCGCCGGAGCCTTCGCCGGCGCGGCGGCCTGTTGTTTCGCCCGCTCCTCCCGCTCCTTTCGCCGCTGCTCACGCTCCACGAGTTCGGCCTCGGTATACGGCCGCATGCCGCCCTGTTCCGTGGCATCCATGATGCCGCGTGCCAGCCGGATGCGGTCGAGATCCTCGTCGAGGAGGACGATCCGCTCGTCCGGCGACGCCTCGGCGAACCGCTTCAGGCTCGACGTCCGCATCGCGTTGATCCGCTTGAAGAGCGAGTCGCGTACGCGTCGAATCTCGGCCGGGGGAAGCCGGTCGATGTTGCGCATGATCTCGTCGACGGCCCGACGCCGGTCAGCTGGATCGGCCGTGCCGTCGAGCAGCCTCTCCTGGAGTGCGATCGTGTTCGTCGCGAGCCGGGTCGATCGCCCGGCCTGGTAGAGATACCAGCCGCCGGCAGCAGCCACCGCGCCGCCAAGGGCCAGGATCACCAGCACCTTCCGCCGTGACGAGCTGTCCTCGTCGCCTGCCTGCGTCCGCGAATGTCGTTGCATCGCCCCTCCCAGGTGACCGTGGCATCGGCCACAGCGTGACGCCGCTCGCCCGCCTTCAGCCCAGTTTCAGCACCGGTTCAGTAGTCAGTGTCCGTGCCGTCACCGGGTTCGCTCGGATCGTCGCCATCGCCGATGGCCGAGTACATGCGCAGCACGTCGCGGGATGTGGAATTCGACAGGGCGTCGACGTGACCGTCGAGGAACACGAACTGTGTGATGCCGGTGTGCATCGAGCCAAATTTGCGGTTGTTCGTATCCGAGACCGAATCGGCGAGGCCACGGTAGGTGTCACGAAACAGCGTGTGCGGGGTGTCCGCGGCGAAGAACGACGTGTCGCCCTTGTTGTAGTCGTCCATCGAACCGGCGCCGGCAATGGACGGCGGGAGGTGGCGGTCGCCGACGGCGAATGTCTTGCTCGTGCCGTCGGTGACCTGGGCAGACCGCACGTTCGAAAAGGTGTGGATCGGTCCCGCCAGTTTGGGGTCGATCACATTGTTGGTCGGCGTCGAGTAGTTGAAGTACGTCCCTGCGTTGGCGGCATAGTCGCCCCCGGCGGCCACCCGCAGGTAATCCGCTGGGGGCACGCCGTTGTTGTTGTCGAAATTCCGGTCGGCGGCAGGACCGCGGCGGCTGGGGCAGTAATAGGTCGCCACGGGCGTCCGCATCGCCCGCGAGTTGCCCACATCGGCGGCGGGCAGCGACGACTTCCAGGCATCGTAGGTCGTCTGCTCCTCCATGTAGGGCAGCAGCCGGAACGCCCAGGAATGGTCGGTGTTCTCGCGGGTCTTGCGGCCCGTGGGGTAGGTTTTCTTGGCGTCGTGCGCTGAACCGATCGCCAGTCCGATCTGCTTCAGGTTGTTGCCGCACTGCATCCGCCGGCCCGCCTCGCGGGCCGCCTGGACCGCCGGAAGCAGCAGCCCGACCAGCACGCCGATGATGGCGATCACGACCAGCAGCTCGACGAGCGTGAAGCCCCGACGAGAGCCTGCGGTGGTCGACCGCACCCGTGCGGTCCTCAGCGGGATGGCACGGCGAACCGAGCAGCGAACACTGGGGCAACGGGGGGCGTGCATCGATTCCTCCGCCAGGAGTGGAAGCGAGCCGCGGCCGGGAAGCCGCAGGAGGCGAGATGCGTACTCTACCGTCGGACGGCGGCCGATGCCACGTTCCGTCGCCCCGCTCACGAAAGCCACGGTCTCCACCCGGACAAAACAGTTGAAGCCCGTGCCCTGGGCACCCGGTCAGCCTCCAGCCGCGACAGGCCGCAATTCCACGCGGCGGATGAAGACCTCGGCCCCCTCGCTTTGAATCTGGATCCGGCCCGCCCGGGGCTTCAGCCCTGAGGCCCGGCTGACGACCACGCCGTTGAGCATCACCACGAGCGTGTCGTCCCGGGCGACGCACTCCAGGGTGTTCCACTCCCCCACGGGCCGCTCCACGTCCCGGCCGCCCCGAAAGCCGAGCACGTCCCTCCAGCCGGGGTCCCGGCCCCACCAGTTGATGCGGCCCGCGTTGATCGTGACCGGCGCACCCTGCGCGTCGTAGACGGGCGAGCTGCCCTGCCGCTCCGCCGCCGTCGTGGCGGTGAGCTGAAAGTCCTTCGAACCGTCGCCGACGACGAGCAGGTCTCCCGTTCCTCCCTCGATCATCTGGCACTCGATCCCGTGCATCCAGATGCCCGAGTAGCCGCCATCCTCGCCGTTCGAGTGGAGCAGCAGGCCGCTATCCCGCGCCGCCCTGGCCCGCTTGCCGAAGGTCTCGTCACCCCAGCGAAACTCGACCACCAGCCTGTAGTCGCGATACTCGTCCCTCGAGGTCACGCATCCCCATTCCTCTCCCGAAATCCGCAGCGTGCCGTCCACGACCTGGAACACGTGCAGGGGATCGGTATCCCGCCCGCGGCCCTGCAGGAACGTGTAGAACTTGCCGAGGCCTCCCCCCGGTCCGAACAAGACGATCGGCTGCCGGGGCGTGATCGACTCCTCGGCGATGGCCGACGGGACCGCGGCGGCGACGAACGATCCGAAGCCGTGTTCGAAGCTATGCTTGGTAGGCTCATCTCGCTGATCCCGCACTCGCTGCACGCACGATTGCACGATGCGGCCGCCCGCCGAGTCACGGGCAACACACCCGCCCCGGCGACTCTATCCGTGCGTTGCGGGCGGCACAACGCCCGCGATGCCACCGCCATGCCCCATCACAGCACCATGACGCGACACGTCCTCGTGATCCTCGGCACGTTGCTTGCCATCTGCGGCAGGCTCGAAGCAGTGGAGCAGCCCGCCGACCTGCAGGTCGTCAACGGCGATTTCAGCGACACCAGTGGGCTGCTCCCGCACGGGGGCCACGGGTGGCTCCAGGGCGTGCCGGCGGGCTGGCGGGCAACCGCCGCCGCTCCCGTGTACGCCGTGCACACCGGGGCCGACGCGACGGAGGCCATGTGCAACGTGTCGCAGTTCGGCGTGCTCGAGCAGCAGGTGGGCACGCTGTCGGCGGCGGCCGACGTGGGGCTCACGCTGACCGTCGCCGACGCATGGCACAAGGGGGCGGACCTCGCCGCGGAGATTCGGGACGTCGACGGCGAGGTCTACGGGCACATCGCGCTCGGGCCGGGTCGCGACCGACGGCTCATCGTCGCGAACGTGCCGGCGGGCACGGCAGTCGTCATACGCTTCCAGGCGCTGCGGGGCACGACGCCCGCCCTCGACGACGTCCGCGTGACGACGCACCCGCCCGGGAGCGCGACCCCCACGCCGCAGCTGCGGGTGCGGCGGTTTCAGCCGGACGAGCCGCTCGCGCGTGCGGGCCGTGCGGCGGCGCTTTCACTCGACATCGACCATCTCAATGCCGAGGACGTCGACATCGAGGTGGCGCTCTCGACGCCGTCAGGTGTCCGGATCGTGCAGCCGTCCGCGAACAGGCTGCATCGGGTGCGGGCCGCGGAGGGCCGCTCGCGGCTGACCTGGTCGCTCGAGGCGGACGCGGCCACGGCGGCGGAGATCGGCCTCGACATCCGCGCCCTGGACGGCAGCCCGGTCGCCCGCGAGATGCTGCGGATGCTGTTCCTGCCGCCGCTCGCGAGGACGTCGCCCCCCTCCATGCCGGAGCCCGTGCCGGCGCGTTCCGACCGTCTCATCGGCGCACACCACTGCCCGCTCTGGGAGCCCGACCAGCCGGACATGTGGCTGAACGTCCTCAAGCATCCCGAGCGGACGCCGGCGCTGGGGCTGTATGCCCAAAACGACCCCGAGGTCGCCGACTGGGAGACCAGGTGGGCCGTGGAGCACGGGATCTCCTTCTTCGTCTACTGCTGGTACCGCGACGGCCAGGGGGGCGCGGTCAAAACGCGTTTCGGCAGCGCGATCCATGACGGCCTGTTTCGTTCGCGGTTCGCGGACCGCATGACGTTCAGCCTGATGTGGGAGAATCAGGCGCGGGGCAGGGCGGGGGTGGCGGACGAGGAGGATCTCCTCACCAATCTGCTGCCCTACTGGATCGACACCTACTTCCGCCACGACAGCTATCTCAAGGTCGACGGCAGGCCGGTTCTCTTCATCTACCGGCCCGAATATCTCGTCGACGATCTCGGCGGGGCCGCGAACGTGGCCGCCGCCTTCACCCGCATGCGGCAGGCCTGCCGCCAGGCCGGGTTCGCCGGCCTGTTGATCCTTGGCGAATACAGGGGTACCGACCCGGAGCACCTCACACTCTTGAAGACCCTCGGCCTCGACTCGAGCTTCGCCTACTGCTGGCCGGTGGGCGGCAGCCCGTCTCCGCCGCAGGCGGTGCAGGCGCAGATGGACGCGATCCGCAGGACGCAGGAACTCGGCATCCTGCCCCAGGTCGTCACCGTGTCGCAGGGCTGGAGTGGCTGGCAGGACGAGGGAAGCATCTGGAGCATCCCACCGCGGGAGTTCGAGGGGCTCCTGCGCCAGGCCAAGGCATTCACCGCCGGCCTGCCCCCGGACCAGCTCGGCAGCCGGATGCTGCTGCTCGACAATTGGAACGAGTGGGGCGAGGGGCACTTCATCGCACCCCATCGGGAGCATGGGTTCGAGTACCTCGACGCGGTGCGGAGGGTGTTCACGGACGCGGCCGACGAGCACGTCGATCTCCTGCCCGACGACGTCGGTCGCGGGCCCTACGACGCGGTCGCGCGCACCTACTTCGCAGCTCTCGAGGAGAAGTCGAGGCTGGCCTCGACCCGAGTCAGGAGCCCGGACGTGCCGCGCGGGCTCGTGGCCTGGTGGACGTTCGACGAGCCCGACGACAGCCCGGTGGCGCTCGACTTTTCCGGCCATCGCAACGGCGGCTCCGTCGAGAAGGCCGCCCGCGTGCCTGGCCATGCGGGCAACGCCCTGCGGTGTGACGGTGGCTGCGTCTTCGTGCCCCACAGCCCCACGCTGGCCACGCTCGAACGATTCACGGTGGCCTGCCGCGTGCGCACCGACGTCGTCGACCAGGACAACCGCTGGCTCGTCAACGGGGTCTTCGGCCACAACGTGTGCGGCGGGTTCCGGCTCGGCTTCCTCCGGGGCCGGCCCTGCTTTCAGGTGCCATCGACGGCATGGAGCCATCACCTCGTCGGAGACGAGCCGATGCCGACGGGCCGCTGGGTGCACCTGGCCGCCACGTTCGACGGCGCGATCATGCGCTTGTTCATGGACGGACGTGAGTGCGGCTCCATGCAGCGTCAGGGACCCCGTGTGCCCACGGACGGCCGGCTGGTCCTCGGAAATTACGACGTTGCGCACCCCGCCTCCTTTGCCGGCCTGCTCGACGACGTGCGAATCTACCGCCGCGTGCTGACGCCCGACGAACTCCGGGCGGACGTGGCTGCAGTGCCCTGACGAGCTCGGGCTGTGTGCCCGGACTCAGTTGCGCGGCCCGCATCGGTGCGCGACACGATGCTGCCATTGCAACGCTCGGAGCAACCGCAAGCCGCACCACAGGGATCGAAAGATTTCGGCAGGCGCGGCCGATATACTGCCGGGCATGCGGCGCGTCCCCTGCTCAGGTCCGTTGGCCCTCGCCGGCTGTCTTCTGCTCGCGATCATCGCGGGCGGACAGCAGTGCCGCAGCGAGACGTTTCGATTCGACTCTGTCGGCATCACCGTGCCTGACGGGTTCGCCGTGCAGCGGGTGGCTTCGCCGCCGCTGGTGCAGCGGCCGGTCTCGCTGGCCTTCGACGACGATGGCCGCCTCTACGTCTCCGATTCCAGCGGCTCGAACGCCAAGCTGATGGAGCAGCAGGCGGACCCGCAGCACCGGATCGTCCGTCTCGAGGACCGGGACGGCGATGGCGTCTTCGACACACGGACGCTGTTCGCCGACCGGATGATGATGCTGCAGGGAACGCTCTGGTATCGCGGCTCGCTCTACGCGGCCGCCGGCCCGCAGATCTGGAAGCTCACCGACACCGACGGCAACGGCATGGCCGACGACCGCTCCGTCTGGTTCGACGGGAAAACGCTCACGAACTGTGGCAACGACGTGCACGGGCCGTATCTGGGCCGTGACGGCTGGTTCTACTGGTGCAAGGGAGCGTTCGCGGAGCAGACCCACGACCTGCCCGGGAAGCCAGGCTGGAGGACGCGGGCGTCGCACATCTTCCGGGCCCGGCCCGACCGACCCGTGGCCGAGATCGAGGTCGTGATGACCGGCGGGATGGACAACCCCGTCGACGTGGCCTTCACGGCCGCCGGCGAGCGGCTCCTTTCGGCGACGTTCCTCGAGCATCCGGCCGGCGGGAAGCGGGACGGCGTGATCCACGCCCTCTACGGCGGCGTCTACGGCAAGGAGCACGGCGTGCTCGACGGTCATCCACGAACCGGGGGGCTGCTTCCGCCGCTTCTGCATCTCGGCCCGGCCGCCGCCTGCGGCCTGCACGTGCACTCCGGGTACGGC
Source organism: Pirellulales bacterium (assembly GCA_044344895.1). Classification (GTDB taxonomy): domain Bacteria; phylum Planctomycetota; class Planctomycetia; order Pirellulales; family UBA1268; genus CAMCQY01. The sequence continues at coordinate 7,383 of JBIJCD010000150.1, forward strand.
CTCGGTGACGACTTCACCGGCGACGCGTTCGCCTGCAGCTTCAATCTGCGGACGGTGTCGCGGCACCGGCTCGTACCGCAGGGGGGCAGCTTCACCACGGTCGACGAGCCCTTCGTGACGGTCGATGCGGCCGACTTTCACCCCACCGACGTGATCGAGGACGCCGATGGCTCGCTGCTGGTCGTCGACACGGGTGGCTGGTACAAGCTCTGCTGCCCGACGTCGCAGCTCGAGAAACCGGCGGTGCTCGGGGCGATCTACCGCATCCGCCGCGTGTCCGCACCGACCGTGGCCGATCCCCGCGGCCGGCGGATCGACTGGCATACCCTGAGTGCCCAGCGACTGGTCGCCCTGCTCGACGATCCGCGGCCCGTGGTGGCCGAACG
>JBIJCD010000151.1:0-7759 GCA_044344895.1 Pirellulales bacterium
CGGGGGTACGTCCCGCGATCCCTTTTGCCCCTGCCGCCAGCGGGCCGCGTGGATCACGACGTCCTCCGGCGGCCCCTCCACCACGATCCGGCCGCCCCCGTCGCCCGCCTCGGGGCCCATCTCGATCACCCAGTCGGCCGCGGCGATCACCTCCAGGTTGTGCTCCACCACGAGCACCGTGTTGCCGGCGTCGACCAGCCGCTCGAGCACGTGCAGGAGCTTCTCGATGTCGGTGAAGTGCAGGCCGGTGGTCGGCTCGTCGAGGATGTAGAGCGTGCTGCCGGTGCCCGGCTTGGCCAGCTCCCGCGACAGCTTCACCCGCTGCGCCTCGCCGCCGGAGAGCTGCGGCGCCGGCTGGCCGAGCGTCACGTAGCCGAGCCCCACGTCGACCAGCGTGCCCATGATCCGGGCGACCTGTGGCACCGTGTCGAAGAAGGCCGCCGCCTCCGCCGCGCTCATCTCCAGCACGTCGGCGATGCTCTTGCCGTGCCACTTCGCATGCAGCGTTTCCGCCGAGTAGCGACGGCCGCGGCAGGCCTCGCACTGCACCCAGACGTCGGGCAGGAAGTGCATCTCCACCCGCCGCTGCCCCAGCCCCTCGCACTGCTCGCAGCGGCCCCCCGGCACGTTGAAGGAAAACGTCCGCGGCGTGAAGCCGCGGGTGCGGGCCTCCGGCACCTTCGTGAACAGCTGCCGGATGTGGTCGAAGACGCCCGTGTAGGTGGCCGGCGTCGAGCCGGGGGTCGAGCCGATCGGCTCCTGGTCGACGAGGATCACCTTGTCTATTGCGTCGAGCCCCTTCACCGCGTCGTGCTGCCCCGGCTGCTCCCGGGCCGCGTGCAGCCGCCGGGCCAGCGCCCGCCAGAGTACCTCGAGCACGAGCGACGTCTTCCCCGAGCCGCTCGGGCCGGTCACGGCGGTCAGCACGCCCAGCGGCACCTTCAGGTCGATGCCCTTGAGCGTGCGGTGGCGGATGCCGCGGACCTCGAGCCAGTCCGCCGGCTCGCGGCGGCCCTCCTTCCGCTTGCGGTCGAGCACCGCGTCGCAGGCTTTTTTTGCCGTGAGGAACGGCCCTGTCACGCTCTGCTTCAGCGTGGCGAGCTTCGTCGGCGCGGCGTGGGCCACGATCGTGCCCCCCTCGCGGCCGCTGCCTGGGCCGAAGTCGAGGGCGTGGTCGGCGGCGGCCACCACGTCGCGGTCGTGCTCCACCACCACGATCGTGTTGCCCAGGTCGCGGAGCTTGCCGAGCGCCGCGATCAGCCGGTGGGTGTCGCGCGGATGGAGGCCGATCGTGGGCTCGTCGAGCACGTAGAGCACGCCCGTGAGGCCGCTGCCCACCTGCGCCGCCAGCCGGATCCGCTGCAATTCGCCGCCCGAGAGGCTGCCCGCCGGCCGGGCCATGTCGAGATACTCGAGGCCCACGTCGACGAGGAACGCCACGCGGGCGTTGAGCTCGCGGAGCAGGTCAGCCGCGACCGTGCGGTCGGCGGCGGAGAGCGACACCGCGGCGAGCTCCTGCTGCAGCCGCCCCAGCGGCATCCGGCACCAGACGTCGAGCGGCCGTCCCCAGAGCGTGACGGCGCTGGCCACGTCGGCCAGCCGGCTGCCGCCGCACTCGCCGCAGGGCACCTCCCCCATCACCGCGTCGACCTTGCCCCGCAGGCCCACGACGAGCCGGGCCGCCTCCTCGCAGGCCGCCTCCATCCCCTTGAACTGGAACGAGAACCAGGGGCCGGCGGCCTTGCCCCGCGGTCGGCCCTCGGCCGCAGGCCCGCTCCGCGGCCAGGGCACGTCGATCCACCGCTCGCCCGTGCCCTCGAAGAGCACCCGCTGCTGCAGGCCCGAGAGATCCGCCAGCGGCACGTCGATCGGCAGGCCCGTGGCCGCGCAGACCGCCTCGAGCATCGCCCGGCTCATCGCGCCGCAGTCTGCCCGGGTCAGGCTCGGCCAGAGGTCGAGCGCCCCCTGCCCGAGCGAGAGCGACGGATCGCGGATGAGCGACCGGTGCTCGATGCCGGTCCGCGTGCCGAGGCCGTCGCAGCTGGGGCACCAGCCCAGCGGGCTGTTGAACGAGAACTGCCGCGGCTCGAGCGGCTTGAACCCCCGGCCGCACGACGGGCAGGCGAGCCGGCGGCTGTGCACCTCCACCGGCCAGTCGGGCTCGGGCAGGGGCTTGCCGTCGGGTCCGTCGATCGCGCGGGCCACGAGCATCGTGCCGCCGCCGGCGTCGAAGGCCGCCTCCACGCTCTGGGCCAGTCGGCTCCGCTGCGCCGGGTCGGCCGTGACGCGGTCGACCACGATCTCGATCCGGTTCTTCCGCTTGCGGTCGAGCGCCGGCTTTTCGTCGAGGTGCTGCGTCGTGCCGTCGATCCGCACCCGGGTGTAGCCGGCGGCCCGCAGCCCCGCGAAAAAAGCCTCCGGCGACTGGCCCACCCGCAGCTCCACCGGTGCCAGCAGCAGGAGCCGTCCTCCCGGCTCGTGCTCCCCGGAGTGCTGGTCACGGTATTCCAGGATCCGCTCGACCGTCTTGTCGATGCTTTGGGCGCCCACCGGCGTGCTGCATTCAGGGCAGTGCATCGTGCCCAGCCGCGCCGCCAGCACGCGGAAGTAGTCGTACATCTCGGTGAGCGTGCCCACGGTCGACCGGGGCGTGCCGCCGCCGCCTCGCTGCTCGATCGCCACCGCCGGCGAGAGACCGTCGATCCGCTCGAAGACCGGCTTGGGCACCTGCCCCACGAACTGCCGGGCATAAGGGGAGAGGCTCTCGACGTACCGCCTTTGCCCCTCGGCGTAGAGCGTGTCGAAGGCCAGCGACGTCTTGCCGGAGCCGCTCGGACCGCAGCAGACGGTCATCGCGCCGCGGGGGATGTCGGCATCGACCTGCTTGAGGTTGTGCTGGGCCGCGCCGCGGATCGCGATCTGCGGCGGCCCCGGATCCCGCGAGGCCTTCGCGATCGCCGCCAGCGTGGCGGCATCGTCGACCGGCTTGCGGCGGACGGCGGTGCGGCGGGCCGGCTTCGTCTCCGCCGCGGCCAGCACAGGCACGAGCGCGGCGCCGGTGTGCGAGCCCTTCACCCGGGCCACCTGCTCCGGCGTGCCGGACGCCACGATCCGGCCGCCCCCCGCGCCCCCCTCGGGGCCGAGGTCGATCACGTGGTCGGCCCGCTTCACCACGTCGAGGTTGTGCTCCACCACGAGCACCGTGTTGCCCGCGTCGACCAGCCGCTCGAGCACGGTGAGCAGCTGCCGCACGTCGGCCATGTGCAGGCCGGTCGTCGGCTCGTCGAGGATGTAGAGCGTCTTGCCGGTCGACCGCTTCGCCAGCTCCCGCGAGAGCTTCACCCGCTGCGCCTCGCCGCCGGAGAGCGTGGGCGAGGGCTGGCCCAAGTGGAGGTAGTCGAGGCCCACGTCGCAGAGCGTCTCCAGCTTGCGGGCGATGTCGGTGGCGTCGGCGAAGAGCTCGCGGGCGTCGCCGATCTCCATCGCCAGCAGCTCCGCGACGTTCTTCCCTTTCCAGCGGACCTCGAGCGTGTCCTTGGCGAACCGGGCGCCGCCGCACTGCTCGCAGGTCACCCAGACATCGGCCAGGAAGTCCATGTCGAGCCGCACGGAGCCGTTGCCCTCGCAGGCCTCGCAGCGGCCGCCCGCCACGTTGAAGCTGAAGCGGCCCGCCTTCCAGCCCCGCTTCTTCGCCTCGGGCAGCATCGTGAAGAGCTTGCGGATGTCGTCCCAGACCTTCACGTAGGTGGCGGGATTGCTCCGCGGCGTGCGGCCGATCGGCGACTGGTCGATGACGATCACCTTGTCGAGCTGGTCGGCCCCCTCGATCGCATCGAACGCGCCCGGCGTGGCGATCTCGCTGCCCAGCCGCCGCCGCAGCTCCGGCTCGAGCACGTCGCCGACGAGCGAGCTCTTGCCGCTGCCCGACACGCCCGTCACGCAGACGAGCTGGCCGAGCGGGATCTCCACGTCGACGCCCTTGAGGTTGTTGTGCCGCACGCCGCGGAGCACGAGCGACCGGCCGGTGGGCTTCCGCCGCGCGGCCGGCACCTCGATCCGGTCGCGGCCGGCCAGGAACGAGCCGGTGAGGCTGGCGGCGCTGGCCGCCACGTCGGCCGGCGTGCCGGCGGCCACCACCTCGCCACCGCGCTTGCCGGGGCCGGGGCCGAAGTCGACCACCCAGTCGGCGGCGCGGATCGTCTCCTCGTCGTGCTCCACCACCACGACGGTGTTGCCCTTGTCGCGGAGGGCCTCGAGCGCCCCGAGCAGGCGGACGTTGTCGCGGGCGTGGAGGCCGATCGACGGCTCGTCGAGCACGTAGAGCACGCCGGAGAGCCCCGAACCGATCTGGGCGGCCAGCCGGATCCGCTGGCTCTCGCCGCCGGAGAGCGTGGGCGCCTTGCGGTCGAGGGCCAGGTAGCCGAGGCCCACCTGGTCGAGGAACTCGAGCCGCGAGCGGATCTCCTTCATGAGCTCGACGGCGATCACCCCCTGCGTGTCGTCGAGCACGAGGTCGGAGAGAAACTCCCGGGCGGCCGAGATCGGCAGGCTGCAGAGCTGGTCGAGAGACAGTTCGGCTTCGCGCCGGGACCGGCCGCCCCGGCTCGACGACCTCCGGTCGCCGGTGGCGACCCGGGCCTCCGGCCCTGGCGCCGGGAGGCCGGCTGCCGAGGCGTTGCGTGAAGTGATCCGCACCGCCCGGGCCTGGGGCGAGAGCCGCGCGCCCTGGCAGGCGTGGCAGGGGGTCACGCTCATCAGCTTCTCGAGCATCCGCCGGAGGATGCCGCTCTTGGCGTTGCGCCAGCGGTTGGCGAGCATCGCCAGGATGCCCTCGAACTTCGCCTTCGCGCCCCGCTCCGCCCGGCCCCGCCGCCAGGAGATCGTGATCTCGTCCATGCCGGTGCCGGTCAGCCAGATCTTTCGCTGCAGCGGCGTGAGGTCTTTCCAGGGCGTGTCGAGCATCGTGCCGGTGGGAAACTTCCGCTTGGCCTCCGCGTGGGCCGCCACGCCGGTGAGCAGCCGGCGCAGCCACCGGGGCATGTCGCGAAAGCTGCCGAGCACGCCGAGCGCCCCCTTCCGCAGCGACTTCTCCGGTGCGGTGACGAGCTTGGCGGGATCGATGCCGTAGATGTCGCCGAGGCCCTCGCAGGTCGGGCAGGCACCCTGCGGGCTGTTGAAGCTGAAGAGCTGCGGCTCGGGCGTGGAGTAGCTCACGCCGCACTGCACGCAGGCGTAGCGACTGGAGAGGATGAGGTCGTCGGATGCGGCCGCCGCGGCGGCGCGGCCGGCCTTCTTCGCCTTGGTCGCGGCGGCGGGCTGCTCGCCGCCGGTCTCGCCCGCCGGCTCGCCGGCCACGATCACCTGGCCGCCGCCCGTGCGCAGCGCCAGCTCCACCGCCTCCGCGATCCGGCTGCGGGTGGCATCGGACGGGATGAGCCGGTCGACCACCACGTCGATCGTGTGTTTGAGCAGCTTCTCGAGCGCTGGCGGATCCTCGACGCGGCAGACGCGGCCGTCGACGCGGGCCCGGGTGAAGCCCTGCCGCACGAGATCCGTGAACAGGTCGCGGTGCTCCCCCTTCGCCTCGCGGACCAGCGGCGCCAGGATCATCACGCGGCGGTCGCGGCGGGCGGCGATGATCCGCTCCACGATCTGATCGCGGGGCTGCGCCTCCAGCACGCTGTCGCACTGCGGGCAATGGGCCGTGCCCACCCGGGCGTAGAGCACCCGCAGAAAGTCGTGGATCTCCGTCATCGTGGCGACGGTCGACCGCGGGTTGTGGCCCGCCGACTTCTGGGCGATCGAGATCGACGGGGAGAGACCGGTGACGGCGTCGACGTCGGGCCGGGGCAGCTGGCCGAGGAACTGGCGGGCGAATGTGGAGAGGCTCTCGACGTAGCGCCGCTGGCCCTCGGCATAGAGCGTGTCGAAAGCGAGGCTCGACTTGCCTGAGCCGCTCACGCCGGTGAGGCAGACGAGCCGGCCGCGGGGCAGGCCCACGGTCACGTCGCGGAGGTTGTGCTCGCGGGCGCCGCGGACGACGATCGGGGGAACGTGCATGCGAAAGCCAAAAGCCGGAAGCCGAGAGACAACGCCGCCGCCGGCATGGTAGGCGGTTGCGGCGCCGGGGAACGTGCCATGATGCCATAACCGGGTGCGTGCACGCTCGCGCGGCTTTTCGCTTTCCGTGCTCGGCTTTGGCGTCTCCGCATCCCCCGCGCTTTACAGCCGCCGGAGCGTGCCATACCATCAGTTTTCCGAGGGATACCGCTGGGTTCGTCGCGGTGGCCCGCTCGGGGCGGTAGCTCAACTGGGAGAGCGCGGCGTTCGCAATGCCGAGGTTGGGAGTTCGATCCTCCTCCGCTCCACTTTCTTGTGCGTGGTGTTCCCGTGACCGGGAGCCGGGCTGCATGGCGACGCATTCCGCGGAGACGGCCGGCGACCCATCGACCGCGTTGATGCTCAGGGTGCGGGACGGCGACACCGCCGCTTTCGAGCAGCTGATGGGCCTGTGGCAGGACCGGCTGGTCAGGCTCTTCCTCCACCACACCGGCGACCATGCCACCGCCGAGGATCTCGCGCAGGAGGTATTCCTGCGGGTCTACCGCTCCCGCGGGTCGTACAAGCCGACCGCCAAGTTCACCACCTGGATCCACACGATCGCCAACAACGTGGCCAGCGACCTGCGGCAGCGGTCGTACCGCCGCCGCGAGTACGGCGTGCCCACGTCGGCGTCGGTCTCGTCGAGCGCCATCGGCCTCGACCAGATGGCCGTCGCCGCCAGCGGGATGATGCCGGCCCGGGTCGCCGATCGCAGCGAGCTGCGGGCCGTGGTGCAGGAGGCGATTGCGACGCTCAACGAGCGGCAGCGGATGGCCTTGCTGCTGGCCAAGTTCGAGCACTGCTCCTACGAGGAGATCGCCGCGGCGATGGACCTCTCCGTGCCGGCCGTGAAGTCGCTGCTGTTCCGCGCCCGCGACCAGCTGCGGGAGGCGATCGAGCCCTACGTGAAGGGAGACTCGCCGTGAGCGATTCTCGCGACGCGGCGGCGGACGGGCAGCCGCATCCGCCAGACGAGGTGGATGCCGCCGAGCCGGCGCAGGCTCTGGCCGAGGTCTGGGAGCTGCTCGACGTCCTGCCCGACGCGGCCGCCTCGCCCGCGATGATGGCCACCACCATGGAGATGGCCGCGGCACCGTTCGGCCCGTCCGGAGCGTCGGTGAACGGCGGGGCGAATTCGGCCTGGCGGGATGCGCTGGGCTGGCTGCCTGCGGTGGCGATCGTGCTCGCGTCGCTGGGCGTCGGCATCGCCGCGGGTCGGTCCACGATGCCGAGCCCCGAGGCCGGCGTCCTCACGTACCTGCCTTTCGTGCAGAGCCTCGACCTGCTCCGCGAGGCCGGGTCGGTGTCGTTTCTCGAGGAGCTCGCCAACCGAGATTACCCGGCGCCGCGGCGGCTGCCGCCGGCGCAGTCCCCGGCCGCCGTCCTCGCCGACCTCGAACGATTCGACGCCGCCGTGGCGTCGTTTCGGCGGCTGGATGCCGACGGCGAGGGCAAGGAAATGCTGGCCGCCCGCCGCGAGCAGGTGCTGGCGCTGCCCGAGCGGGAGCGGCGGCAGCTCGACAAGTCGGTCGAGACGTTTCTGCGTCTCTCCGCCTCCGACCGCCGCGAGCTCGTCGCCGTCGGCCGGGCGCTCGCCGATCCCTCCCGCGCGCGGCTGGTCGACGCGGCCCGGCTGTGGCACCAATGGATCCAGCTC
>JBIJCD010000006.1:0-25409 GCA_044344895.1 Pirellulales bacterium
CGCCCCTGCCGCCCCCCGGAGCGGGGCCGAAACGGACGGCAGACGGCAAGCCGGTGGCCGGGGCGAAGCCGGGCCCCAAGCCTTTCGTGGTCAAGCCAAACGTCGGCAAGCCCATCACCATCAAGCCACAGGTACCGGAGCCTCCCACGGCCAAGCCGGCCCCGAAGAAAACGCCCTCCGGCAAGGCGGCGGCTGGTGAGAAATCGACCGGAAAATCAGCTGACAAGACAGCCGGTTCGAAACCGAACGGCAAGGCGTCCCCAGCGAAGAAGTCCGCGAAGTCGTCGACGAGTAAGGGATCGTCAAGCGGACACTCGTCACAACTCGCCAAGCGGAAGCCACGGTAAGTCGATAGGGACGAAAGGAGGCATACGTGGCCGGTCATTCTCATTGGGCCAACATCGCCCGCAAGAAATCGCTGGTCGATGCCAAGCGGGGGAAGCTCTGGAGCAAGCTTGCCAAGGCGATCATCGTGGCTGCCAAGCACGGTGGAGCCGACCCGTCCGCCAATCTCCGGTTGCGGTATGCCATCGATGCGGCGAAGGCGGTCAGCATGCCCAAGGACAATATTCAGCGGGCCATCAAGGCGGGCACCGGGGAACTCAAAGGAGGCAACCTCGAAGAGTCGATCTACGAGGGGTATGGCGCCGGCGGAGTGGCCGTGATGTGTGAGATCCTCACCGACAATAAGAACCGTACCGCCCCCGAGATTCGCAAGATCTTCGAGATGTGTGACGGGAAGCTTGGCGGAACCGGTTGCGTCGCGTATCTCTTCCAGCGACTCGGCGTGGTCCGCGTGCCGCAGCCGGCCTGCGACGAAGATCGGCTCATGGAAGTGGCGATCGAGGCCGGCGCCGACGATGTCAAGCTCGCCGGTGACAGGTGGGAGGTGTCCTGCGAACCGCAGGTCATGGCCGCGGTGGTCGACGCCGTGCAGCGGGCCGGTCTGCCGGTCGACTCGAACGAGATCGTGCGGGTGCCGACCAACAGCGTCGACGTGGAGGACGTGGACACCGCCCGCAAGGTGCTCGACCTGATGGAGCGGCTTGACGAACACGACGACGTGCAGAGCGTCTCAGCGAATTTCAACATCCCCGACGAGGCGCTGGCGCAGCTGGGCTGACGTGATCCGCTCCGCGCCCGTCTACTCGGCCTTCTTCAGGGCGGCCGCTTCGGCCGGCGGCGTCGGGTGCTCCACCTGCGGCCAGTAGGTGTCGAACTCGAACTGCGGGCTGTTGTCGAGGTCGTGGCACTCGAGACAGTTGCTCACGGCCCGCTGCTTGCCCGCGGGCGTGTCGAGCGACAGCGTTATTTCGGCGCGGAGTCGGTCGCGCTCCGTGACGCTCGCCCGCACGTCCCCGCGTTCCACGGCGGCGTGCGCCGCCGCGGGCCCGTGGCAATTTTCGCAGCCCTGGTGGGCGAGGTGCGGCGTGGTCTGCATGCCCGCGAAGCCACCCTCGAACGGCTCGAACCGCTGCGGTGCCCAGCCCACGACGTGGCAGGAGAGGCACTCGGGGTCGCCGTCGCGGCGCGGCTTCTGCTCCTCCAGCGTGGTCAGCGCCGTGGCGTGGGGCGTCTCCTTCCAGACTTCGTAGGCGTGCTTGTGGCAATCGGCGCAGGCGGCGCTGCCCGCGAACCTGCGGCCGGAGGGATGCCGCACCGACGCCAGTCCGAGGCCCGTGAGGCCCAGCGATTCCAACTGGGTCTGGTACGTGGCGAGCAGCTTGATCATGTCCTCGGCCTCGCCCCAGCGGGCGTCGAGAGGAACCCGCTGCGAGCGGATCGGCTGCCGCGGGTCGTCGAAGAATCCGATCGCCACCGCGAACATTCCCTTGTGTCCCAGTTCCACGAGCCGTCCGCCGCCGGGCAGCGACGGCAGTTCGGCCGGCGGTTCGTCGGCCCCGCCAGCGGTCACGACGACGTCGAACTGTGGGAACTTCGCGGCCAGGGCCCTCGTCTCCTCGGGACTGCCCCACGAGAGCATGATCTGTCGGACGCAGCCCGCCTTCTTGAGTTCGGCGGCCGCCGTCGCCAGTGCCTGCTCGGCCGGGAGAATCTCGATCGCGTCGTTGCGAACCTGCTTGGCCTCGCCGTCCCCCAGCACGCTCACGATGCCGAACTTCAGGCCGCCCGCCTCGACCACGCGAAACCGTGGCGTGATATTGGCGTCGAGGCCGAGCAAACCGACGTTGGCGCTGATAAACGGCGTGGGCTGATCGCCGACGGGCGCCACCGCGGCCACGAGTTCCTCGGCGGGCAGCCGCAGGTCGCCGGGGCCGAAGCCGACCGCCGCGTAGCCCATCGTCCGCAAGCCATCGGCGATCGATTGAAACTTGACCTCCGACTGGCGGCCGAACCGCTTGACCTGGCCGCCCAGATCGACCGGGACGATCGGCCAGCCGGCCGCGTCGATGGCCCGCAGGAGGTTTCGCCGCCGGCTCAAACCGCCCTTCTGGTTTTCCTTGCCGGTGCAGCCGCAGGGCTCGATGTAGCCGTCGAGCTCACCCGTGACGAGCACCACGGCGCGGGGCGGTTGCCAGCCCGCGAAGACCGGGCCGTTGCGGTCGACGAAGGTTTTCACGAGGGTGTCGGGCACACCCGGACCCCGCTCCGGCGGCGTCGCGGTGCCGCCGGCCGGCTGCGCCACGGCCGAACGCGGCGGGGGCGACAGCAGGATCGCCGCGACCGCGGCAGCGGCAAGAAAACGGCGGAATAGTCCGACTCTGGTCATGCGTGGATCGTGCAGGAGCGGTGCTTCAGGGGCCGATGGCGATGCAGACGGGAATGGTGAGCGTGGGCGAGTCGGGGTGTCCGGTGTCGAGCACGATCTTGCCCGCGGGTGCCTGCGGCGTGCCGATGTGGTTGCAGGGTCCGCTGCCCGGTGGGATGGTGATCGAGATCTGGAACCGGATGACGTTTCCGCTGCCCACCGGCTTGCCCTCGTCGATGACGACCTGCAGCGATTCGGGAACCGTTTCTCGGACGGTCGGCCGCACGGCAGACCGGTGAGGCCCCTTCGCGGTGAGGAAGAGGCTCGTGCGGTAGCCCTCGCGGCCGGAGACCGTGCCCAGCCGCAGCGAGTCCTCGGAGGAATCCCACGCTTGGCCGGCCAGTGCAAGATCACCCGATACAGATCCCTCCACGGGAATCTCTACGACGATCTCCTCCGGCGTCGCGAGGACGGCCTTGATCGTCTGCCGCAGCGGCCCGATCGGCATCCCCGGACGAATCTCGGCCGTTACCAGCACCCCGCCGGTGGCCCCCTTCTCCGCGGCCACGTCGGCGGCTTCCAGCGGGGCCGAGGAAAGCGAGTAAAACTGGGCGGTCTTCTCGTCGGTCGAAGAGAGCGACGTCACCGTCGGCGGTTCGTCGCCGAAAGTGAAGATCCTGACGGTGGCCCGCTCTCCGGTGCCGGTCGACATCTTCGGGAGCGTGATCGTCGGGGGTACGGCCTTGAAGGCGCCCGGAATCACCACGCCGACCACCACGAACGCGATCTGCGGCTGCCGTGGGTCGTTGGTCAGCACGCTGGCCTGTTGCCTGAAGGGGCCCTCGCCCTTGCCCCGCCACTGGACCTTGAGCCGTGCCGTCTCGCCCGGGGCCACGACTTTGGCCTGCGCCGATCCCCCCTCGCTCTCCTCGAAGTCGCTGACGGTGCAACTGCAGCTGGTGGTGCCCTTGGTCAGTTCGAGCGGCGCATCGCCGGCGTTGCGAATGACAAAATCGTGGGATCCCTTGCCCCCGACCGTCACGGTGCCGAACGAGTGCGTGGTCTCGGCCGCCTCGGCCACGGGCGACGGTCCGGTCGGTGCGGCGGCAGCGGACCTGATGTCGCCCGCCCGCCAGGGCCGAGCGGCGGCCTCGATGGCGGTGATCCCACCGCCGACGGCGACGCCGAGGCACCCCGCCACGGCGGCCACGATCCACGCATCCGGCAATCGCATCGCCCCACGCCTCCCGAGTGGTCGGCCGCGGCCACCCGGCGCCCACGCGGCGTCGGCCAACCCGGACCGCCCCTTAGTGTAGCCGGTCTGGGCCTCAGTAGGACCGCGCGAGCACGCTGCGGCCGGCCACCGGCCGTCCCGTCACGATGCAAGTGCCCGGGTCGTCGTTGGACTCGATCGGGATGCAGCGGACGGTGACCTTGAGCGGGTCGAAGGCCGCCGCGACCGCCGGATCGTCGGCGACGTGCACGTGGGCGAACCCCCCCTGCACCGCGCTGCCCCGTTCCGCCGGCCGCTCGAAGAAATCGACCACGTCGGCGGTGCTGCCCAGCCGTACGGAGTGCTTTTCGCGGAAGTCCCTCGCCCGCTCGAACATGCCCCGTTGCAGGTCGTCGAGCAGGCCAGCTGCCTCCGCCACGAACTGCTGGAGCGGCAGCGGCTGCCGCTCCCGTGGCCCGCGGTCTCGCCGCGACACGCTGACGGCCCCGGCGGCCAAGTCGCGAGGGCCGATCTCGACGCGGAGCGGCACCCCCTGCTTCACATGCTGCCACACCTTGTCGCCGCCGCGCATGTCACGGGCGTCGATCCGCACGCGGATGGGCTCGTCGGCGAATCGTGTCGCGGCCAGTTCCGCTTCCAGCCGGCGGCAGCAGGCGAGCACCGCCTCCCGCTCTTCGTCGGTGCGGTGGATCGGCAGCAGGACGACCTGCGTCGGTGCGATCCGGGGCGGCAGGACGAGCCCGTCGTCGTCGGAGTGGGTCATGATCACCGCGCCCACGAGCCGGGTCGACACGCCCCATGACGTGGTCCAGCAAAACTCCTCCGCGCCCGTCGTGTTGGCGAACTTGATCCCCTGCGCCCTGGCGAAGTTCTGGCCGAGGAAGTGCGACGTGCCCGCCTGCAGGGCCTTGCCATCCTGCATCATCGCCTCGATCGAATAGGTGTCGACGGCGCCCGGAAACCGTTCCGCCGCCGGCTTCGGGCCCTTGAGCACCGGCATCGCCAGGTCGCGCTCGGCGAAGGTGGCGTAGACCTCGAGCATGCGGCGGGTCTCCTCGACCGCCTCGGCGCTGGTGGCGTGGGCTGTGTGCCCTTCCTGCCAGAGGAATTCAGCCGTCCGCAGGAAGAGCCGCGGCCGCATCTCCCAGCGGACGACGTTGGCCCACTGATTGATCAGCACAGGCAGGTCGCGCCACGACTGCACCCACTTGGCGTACATGGCGCCGATGATCGTCTCGCTCGTGGGCCGCACGACGAGCGGCTCCTCGAGCTTGCCCGTGGGGATGAGCTTGCCGTCGGGGCCGAGCTCGAGGCGGTGGTGCGTGACGACGGCGCACTCCTTCGCGAAGCCCTCGACGTGCTTCGCCTCCTGCTCCAGGTAGGAGAGCGGGATGAAGAGCGGGAAGTAGGCGTTTTGGTGGCCGGTCGCCTTGAACATCCGGTCGAGGATGCCCTGCATCCGCTCCCAGACGGCGTAGCCGTGCGGCTTGATCACCATGCAGCCGCGGACGGGCGACTGCTCGGCGAGATCCGCGGCGCGGACGACCTGCTGATACCACTCCGGGTAATCCTGGCTGCGGGTGGGCGAGATGGCGTGGTCGGGCATGGCAGGCTCCGGGGTCCGGGAATGAGGCCGCGGATTGTAGCCTTTCGGTCCGGCGCCGCGGCGCCGGACCGCGACTGTGGCCGACGGTTTTCCCTTGCTGCTAGACTGCGGAACCAACCTCCCTCCCTCGGCAGCAGCGGGTTTCTCGCATGAGCACGGCTCCCTCCTCCGGCAGCGATGCCGGCCCGCCCGGCGCGCAGCCGCACGCCGCGGGCCCGCGGCGCCGGGGCGGCGGTCGAAAGCGGGTCACGGAACTCGCCGCCCAGTCGCAGGTCGACCAGGTCTTCCTCGCCACTCGCAAGCAGCTGCGGCCCAACCGCAACGGCCAGCTCTATCTGCAGGTGGAACTCGCCGACCGTAGCGGCTCGATCACGGGCCGCATGTGGAACGCCTCCGACGACGACTTTGAAGCCTTCGACGAAGGAGATTTCGTCAGGGTCGAGGGGGCCGTGCAGCTCTATTCGGGGGCGCTGCAGATCATCGTGGCCGCGATCGGCCGGGTCGATCCCCGGACGGTCGACGAGACGGAGTTCCGCGTGCTCTCGACGGCCGACGTCGAGCGGCTGGCCGCGGAGCTGGCGAGCCTCCTCGGGGGTGTGCGGTCGCCGCCGCTCCGCCAGCTCGTCGACGAGCTGCTGGCCGACGTCCCGCTCATGACGGCGTTCAGTCGGAGCCCCGCGGGCGTCAAGCAGCACCACGCCTACACCGGGGGGCTGCTGGCGCACGTGGTCAACCTGCTGCGGCTGGCCGATCGCGTGGCCCCCCTCTACCCGGAGCTGGATCGCGATCTGCTGCTCGTCGGCGTCCTCGTGCACGATATCGGCAAGACGCTGGAGCTGGAGAGCGAGCGGGGCTTCTCCTACACCGACGCGGGGCAGCTCCTTGGCCACGTGCTGCTCGGGCTGGAAATCGTGGACGAGAAGCTGCGGGCGGTGGAGGCCCGCACGGGCCAGCCCTTCGACGCCGAGACGGAGGTGCGGGTCAAGCACATGATCGCCAGCCACCACGGCGAGTACGCGTTCGGGGCCCCCAAGCTCCCCATGACGCTCGAGGCGATCGCGCTGCACCACCTCGACCAGCTCGATGCCCGGATGGCCGGCACGCTGCAACTCATGCAGAACGAGGCGGCGATCGACGGCGGCTGGACGCAGTACCACGCCAGCCTGGGGCGGAAATTCTTCAAGGGCCGCGGCTGAGCCGCCCGTTCGAGAGGCACGCCATGGCCCGTTCCCGTCGCCCCGCCGGGCCCCCGGCCCACCGCCCGCGGCCGCAGGACGGCGTCGTCGGCGTCTTCCGTCGCGCCGCCGGTGGCTATGGCTTCGTCCGCCCGCTCGACGCCGCGGCCGGCGACCGCACCGGCGACATCCACATCGCCGCCACCGCCGCGCTCGACGCCGCCACGGGCGACACCGTCCGCGTGCGGCTCTCCCGCGGCCGCGACGTGCGCCGGCCGGGCCCCGCGGGCGAGATCCTGGAGGTCGTGCAGCGCCGCACCACCCGGTTCGTGGGCGGCTACTTCGAGGCGGCCGGCGGCGGCTGGGTGCAGGTCGACGGCACGAATTTCGCGCGGCCTGTGTCGGTGGGCGATCCCGGCGCCAAGGGCGTGCGGGAGCACGACAAGGTGGTCGTGGAGATGGTGCGGTTCCCGACGCACCTCCGCGACGGTGAGGGGGTGATCGTCGAGGTGCTCGGCCCGGCCGGCGCGCCGGGCGTCGACACGCTCACCGTGATCCACGAGTTCGCCCTGCCGGGGCCCTTCCCCGAGCCGGCGCTGGCGGAGGCCCGCCGGCAGGCGGAGCGGTTTCGCGAGGAGGTGCCGCCCGGACGCCGCGATCTCACCGACCGCGTGGTGGTGACGATCGACCCGGTCGACGCCCGCGACTTCGATGATGCGATCTCCCTGGAGCGGATCGAACGGGGGCACTGGCTCCTCGGCGTGCACATCGCCGACGTCTCGCACTTCGTCGAGGCGGGATCGCCGCTCGACCAGGAGGCCCGCGGCCGCGGCACGAGCGTCTACCTTCCGGATCGCGTGATCCCGATGCTGCCCGAGATCGTGTCGAACAACCTGGCGAGCCTGCAGCCGCATCGCGTGCGGTATGCCCGCACCTGCTGGATCGAATTCTCCCCCGACGGCATTCCCGTGCACGCGGAGGAGGAGCGGTCGGCGATCCGCAGCCGGCGGCGGTTCACCTATGAGGAGGTCGACGTCTTCCTGGCCGACCCCGCGACGCGGTCGGTGGAAATGCCGGACGATGTTCGCGGTCTGCTGGGCCGCATGCGCGACCTGGCCCGGATCCTGCGCAGCCGGCGGATGGCCCGCGGCTCGCTGGAACTGGCGATGCCGGAGGTGAAGATCGACCTCGACCGCGACGGCCGCGTGAGCGGGGCGCACGTCGTCGAGAACACCGAGAGCCACCAGATCATCGAGGAGTTCATGCTGGCCGCCAACGAGGCGGTCGCCGGAATGCTCGCCGCGGCGGGCGCGGGATTCCTGCGGCGGATCCACCCCTCACCCGACCTGCGAAAGCTGCGGCAGCTGACGGAATTCGTGTCGGAACTGGGGTTCGAGGTCGACACGCTGGAGAGCCGGTTCGAGCTGCAGCGGCTGCTCGACATGGCCCGCGGCCGGCCCGAGGAGCACGCCGTGCACTACGCGGTGCTGCGCAGCCTGTCGCGGGCCGCCTACGGTCCGGAGGAGGAGGGACACTACGCGTTGGCCAGCGATTGCTACTGCCACTACACGTCGCCGATCCGCCGCTATCCCGACCTGACCGTCCACCGCGCCCTCGATCTGCTCGCCGCGGGCCGGCGGGCCGCCGCCAACGGACTGCCGCAGCTCGGACAGGAGTGCTCGCTCCTCGAGCGGCGGGCCGAGGCGGCCGAGCGGGAGCTCGTGAAGCTCAAGCTGCTCATTTTTTTGAGTTCGCGGACAGGGCAGGAGATGGAGGCCGTGGTCACCGGCGTCGAGCCGTTCGGCCTGTTTGTGCAGGGGCTGGGGTTGCCGGCCGAGGGGCTCGTCGCCGCTGAATCGCTGCCCGACGACGCCTATCGCTTCGACCGTGCGAGCCACTCGCTCGTCGGCCGCCGGGCGGGGAATTCGTTCCGCCTCGGCGACCGGGTGCGGGTGCGGGTGTTCCGGGTGGATCTCGATCGGCGCACGCTCGACTTCCGGCTCGTGGACGGCACCCGTCGACGGCGGGCCGGGCGGCCGTCCCAGCCGCCGCGTCGCCACGGTGACAAGCAGCCGCCCCCCGGCAAGACGAGGGCGTCCCACGGCCGGCAACCCCGGGCCCGCGGCCAGCAAGCGGAAGGTGCCGGCAGGCGGAAGCGCGGCCGTTCCGGCCGCGATGGGCGGTCGAAAAACTGACTCCGCCCGCCGGGCTGCTGCGTTGGGCCGGTCGCCACGGCGTGGTGGATCGACGGATTGTGCACAGCGGGCGGCGGCTCCTCCGCCCGTCTGACACGAGATTTTGCGGCGGCTCGCCGAGCCTCGCGTGTCCGTTCGCGGCACACGGCCGCCGCTGACTGGAAGGTTTCGCGGGTGGCCCTACAATCCGGCCAACACCGGCAGGATCCCGCGGAGGAACGCGGAGCAAGTGGCCTGCGGAACAAGTCGTGCGAGGGCCGGCCCGCGTCGCGTGGCCGCCCCGGCTGGAAGGATCCACGTGCCGCCGCTGCTCGAGACGCCCCTGGCCGCCTGGCACGTCGCACACGGCGGCCGCATGGTCGATTTCGCGGGCTGGCGGATGCCCGTGCAGTACGCGTCGATTGTCGACGAGCACCTGGCGACGCGGCGGGCCGCCGGGCTGTTCGACGTCTCACATATGGGCCGCCTGGCCGTCGGCGGACGCGACGCGGTCGCCTGGCTTGAGTCGCTGCTGACCCGCCGCGTGGCCGGAATCGAGGTCGGACGCGTCCGCTACACGCTGGTCACGAGCGATGCCGCCGCCCAGCCGGCGATTCTCGACGACGCCTTGGTCACCCGCGAGGCGGACGCCCCCGACGGCAGCCCGCGGCTCGCTCTGGTGGTGAACGCGAGCAACCGCGAGCGGGTCGTCGCCTGGCTGCGTGGCCGGCTGCCGCCCGCGGGCGTGTCGTTCGAAGACCGCACATTCGCCACTGGCATGATCGCCGTGCAGGGGCCGCTGGCGATCGAGATGGTCGGCGGGCTGTGCGATGTGGACGCCCGGAAACGGATCGCGGGGCTGGGCAACTACCGGGCGACGACGGCCGTGGTGGCGGGGCATCCCGCCGCGGTCAGTCGCACCGGCTACACCGGCGAGGACGGCGTCGAGCTCGTCGTCGCCGCGGAAGCCGCTGCGGCCGTCTGGGAGGCGGTGCATGCGGCTGGCGGGACGCGGGGCCTGCGGGCCTGCGGCCTGGGCGCGCGGGACACCCTCCGACTGGAAGCCGGCATGCCCCTCTACGGCCACGAACTCCGCGAGGAGAGCGACCCCTTCGCCATCGGTCTCGGTCTCGCCATGAACCTCGACGGCAGGAGCTTCCCCGGCGCGGCCCACTACCACACACTGTGCGACCAGCCCGTCGGCCGGGTGCGGGTGGGGCTGCGGTTCGATTCGAAGCGGGCCGCCCGTGAGGGTGACGCCGTGGTACGGGGCGACCGGGCCGTGGGGCACGTCACCAGCGGCAGCTTCGCCCCGACCCTCGGCACGGCGGTGGCGATGGCACTGGTCGACCGCGATGCGGCCGCGGTGGGCACCCCGCTCGAGGCCGTCATCCGCGACGCCCGTGCGTCGGCCGTGGTCACCCCACTGCCCTTCTACCAGCGGGAAAGGAATCGGACGTGATGCGGTATCATCTCGCGGATCCCGCGGCGGTCGGCGGTGTCGCCGGCCGCGGCAACCCCGTGGCGCCGGTTTTTCTCAGGAGCAACGCATGGCGGCTGATCTGAAGTTCGCGAAGACGCACGAGTGGATTCGGCCCGAAGCCGGCGGTGTGGCGACCGTCGGCATCTCCGCCTACGCGGTCGAGGCCCTCACCGACCTGGTGTTCATGCAACTGCCCTCGGTCGGAAAGCGGGTGAAGGCGGGCGAGTCGATCGGCGAGATCGAGAGCGTGAAGGCCGTCAGCGACCTCTACGCGCCGGTGTCCGGCGAGATCGTCGCGGTCAACGAGTCTCTGCCCGGCCGGCTCGAGACACTCGGCAAGGATCCCTACGGCGAGGGCTGGATCGTGCGGATCAAGCCCGACGACCCGGCGGAGCTTGCGGGCCTGCTCGATCGGGCCGCCTATGATGCCTTGGTGGGCAGCCAGCCCCACTGAAGCCCCGCGGCCGCCGCGGGGCGCGTGACAATGTGGTGATGAGGAAGGGGCCGGCGGATGCAGCCGGCCAGCGAACGAGGAAACGGAGGGAGCCACGGCGATGAGTTACCTGCCCCACACGGCCGACGAGGTCCGCCAGATGCTCGAGGCGATCCGCGCCGCGGGCGGTCCCGCGGACGCCGTCGATCGCGGCATCGAGGCCCTGTTCTCGGGCATTCCCGCCGACTGCCGCCTGCGGCGGCCGCTCGACATCCCGGCCGCCATGGACGAGGCCACGCTCGAGCGGCACGTCCGCGAGCTCGCCGGCCGCAACGCGTCGCCCGCAACGAGCGTGTGCTTCCTCGGCGGCGGCGCCTACGACCACTTCGTCCCGGCCGTGGTCGACAGTCTCGCGTCACGGGGAGAGTTCTACACCTCCTACACGCCCTACCAGGCCGAGGCGAGCCAGGGCAACCTGCAGGTCTACTTCGAGTACCAGTCGCTGATCGCGGCGCTGACCGGGATGGAGGTCTCTAACATGAGCCTCTACGACGGCGGGTCGGCCGCCGCCGAGGCGGTGCTGATGGCGCTTGCCGCGGCGCCGGAAAAGAAGCGGGTGGTGTTGGCGGCGACGGTGCACCCTGAGTATCGGCAGGTGGTGGCGACCTATCTCGCGAACCTCGGCGTCGAGACGGTGACGGTGCCGGTGGTCGACGGAGTCGTCGAGCCGGCCGCGGTGGCACGGGCCTGCGACGGCCACACCGCCTGCGTGCTGCTGCAGCAGCCCAACTTCTTCGGCTCGATCGAAGACCTGACGGCGCTGACGAAGGCGGCCCACGACGCCGGGGCGCTGGTGGCGGTGGCCGTCGATCCCGTCAGCCTCGGTCTGCTCAAGCGGCCCGGGGACTGCGGCGTGGACATCGTCGTCGCGGAGGGCCAGCCGCTGGGCAATCATCTCGCCTACGGCGGACCATATCTGGGCATCCTCGCCTGCCGCGAGTCGTTCGTGCGGCGGATGCCTGGCAGGCTGGCCGGCCAGACGCTCGACCGCCGCGGCAACCGCTGCTGGGTGCTGACGCTACAGACCCGCGAGCAGCACATCCGGCGGGAGAAGGCGACGAGCAACGTCTGCACCAACCAGGGGCTGCTCGCGCTGCGGTCGGCGATCTACCTGTCGGTGATGGGGCCGCAGGGTCTTCGCGAGGTGGCCGAGGCGTGCCTGGCGAAGGCGACCTACGCCAGACGGCGGCTGCTGGCCGGCGGCCGGCTTTCCCCGGCCTTCGATCAGCCGTTCTTCAAGGAGTTCGTCCTCCGCGACGCACAGGGCCGCCCCGACGAGCTGGTCGAGGACCTGCTGGCCAGCGGGTATCTGGCGGGCATTCCCGTAGGCCGCTGGTATCCCGAGTTGGACGATTGCCTGCTCGTCGCCGTCACCGAAAAGCGGACCCGCGAGGAAATCGACGGGCTGGCCGCCGCAGTTGAATTGGCCCGCGCAGGACGCGCCGCCCCCACCGCAGCCCCGTCCACCGGCACAGGTTTCGCGCCCCGCAGGGAAAGGACCGCCACCCATGCGTAACACACAGTCGACCCGTCTCCTCTGCGAGCTCTCCCGCCCCGGCCGCCGCGGTGCCACGGTGGGACCGCTCGACGTGCCGCCCGTCGACGTCGCCAGGGCCATCCCGGCGCATGCTCGGCAGGAGTCGCCGCCGCCACTGCCCGAGCTCTCGGAGCTCGACGTCGTCCGTCACTACACGAATCTCTCGACCCTCAACATGTCGGTCGATTCGCACTTCTATCCGCTCGGGTCGTGCACGATGAAGTACAACCCCAAGCGGAACGAACGGCTCGCCGCCCTGCCGGGCATGGGCGACCTGCATCCCTACCAGCCCGAATCGACGCTCCAGGGCATGCTCGAGATGCTCTGGCACCTGCAGGCGATCCTCGCCGAGGTGGCGGGCCTCGACGCCGTCTCGCTGCAGCCCGCCGCGGGCGCCCAGGGCGAGCTGACGGCGCTGCTCGTCGCGGCGGCCTACTTCCGCGACCGCGGCGAGCAGCGAACGAACGTCCTCGTGCCGACGAGCGCCCACGGCACCAACCCCGCCAGCGCGGCCATGGCGGGCTTCAAGGCGATCGGCATCGAGAGCGACGCCGAGGGCATGGTCGACATGGCCGACCTGCGGTCCAAGCTCGATGGCCGGACGGCCGTGATGATGATCACCAACCCCAACACGCTCGGCCTCTTCGAGCGGAACATCCTGGAGATCTCCCGGCTCGTCCACGACGCCGGCGGACTGGTCTACCTCGACGGCGCGAACATGAACGCCATCCTCGGGGCGGCGCGGCCCGGTGATTTCGGCGCCGACATGATGCACTACAACCCGCACAAGACCTTCAGCGGCCCGCACGGAGGCGGTGGTCCCGGGGCCGGGCCGATCGCCGTGCGGCGGATGCTCGAGCCCTTCCTGCCGACGCCGCGGGTCGTCCGCACCGAGGCCGCCGGCAGTGGCCGAGGCCGGTTCGCGCTCGAGTGGAACTGCCCGAAATCGATCGGCCGCGTGCGCAGCTTCTTCGGCAACGTCGGCGTGCTCCTGCGGGCCTACGCCTACATCCGTACGCTCGGTCCCGACGGCCTCGCCGACGTCTCCCGGCACGCCGTGCTCAACGCCAACTACCTGCTGGCGCGGCTGCGGGACGTGCTGCCGGTGCCGCACGACCGGGGTTGTCTCCACGAGTTCGTGGGCTCGATGGCCGACGCCAAAGCCCGCACCGGCGTCACGGCGATGGACCTCGCCAAGCGGCTGCTCGACTACGGCTTCCATGCGCCGACGGTCTACTTTCCGCTCACCGTCCGTGAGGCGGTGATGATCGAGCCGACCGAAACGGAGAGTCTGGAGACGCTCGACGCGTTCGTCGACGCGGTGCGGGCGATCCTGGCGGAACCCGTCGAGATGCTGCAGTCGGCGCCGCACTCCGGTGCCGTGAATCGTCCCGACGAGGTGCGGGCCGCCAAGAGCCAGCGGCTGGCGTGGGAGGCGGCTCCCGCGTGCGTCGCTTCCCCCGTGGGATCGCCGTGAGCGGGCCGGCCGGGGTCGTGGTCTGGTGGGACGAACCGGCCGATGGCCCGACCAACATGGCCGCCGACGAGTGGCTGGCGGCCGAAGCCGACCGCCGCGGCACGCTGCTGGTGCGGGTCTACGGCTGGTCGCCGACGACCGTGTCGCTGGGAGCGTTTCAACCGATCGCCGAGGCTGGGGCGGTCGCGGACATCCGCGGCGTGCCGCTCGTGCGGCGTCCCAGCGGTGGCGGCGCGATCGTCCATGGCAGCGATCTCACCTACGCCGCCGCCGTGCCCAAAGGCCATGCCTGGGGGGCGAGTCCGCAGGCGTTCTACGACGCGCTGCATGGCGCGATGGCGACGGTGCTCGCAGATCACGGCGTGGATGCGCGACCATGGAGGGATGCCGCGCACGCCGGCGTGGATGCGCCGCGCGACACGCATTTCTTCTGCTTCGATCGCCGTGCTCCGGGTGATCTCGTCGTCGATGAAGCGAACGTGCGGCCGGGGGCGGCAGGCTGCAAGATCATGGGCAGCGCCCAGCGCCGGCTGGCGGGCGTGGTGCTCCAACACGGGAGCCTGCTGCTCGGCGGCAACCCCGACGTGGCTGGGGCGGCCCGGCATGCCGGGATCGCGGAGGCCGTGCCGCTGGCCCGGATTCCCGCTCCGCTCGAGCTGGCTCGGGCGTGGGTGCGCCGGGTCGCAGCGACGCTCGGGACGCGGCTGCACGAGGAGTCGGCGTCTTGGTCCGGTGCAAAGGCGGAGCGGATCGCCGCCGGGGCCGAGCGGTTTCGCGAGGACCGCTGGACCTGTCGCCGCTGACGTCGACGCCACCGCCGTGTCGCATTTCTGCCGCTTCCCTCCGGCGGGGGAGCCGCGTCAATCTCGTGGTCATCCGCCACAGGCCGCGACAGCACGCATTGGCATGGCGAGAGGTTCGGAGTATTCTCCAGGAACTCTCGGCCGGGGTCGTCTGCACCCGGCGGCCGCGAGCCCCCGCTTCTGTTCCTGCACGGTAAGCCCGCCACGCCGGAGCGACCGCTTCCATGATCACGAAGCTGATCGTCGCTTCGGGCAAGAGCGCCGGCCGGACGATCTCTCTGAAGAACGGTCGGCTGCTGATCGGCCGCGCTGAGACGTGCGATGTCCGGCCGCTTGGCGAGGAGGTCAGCCGCAAGCACTGTGAAATCGTGCTGGAGGCCGACGGGCTCACGGTCGTGGATTGCGGCAGCCGCAACGGCACGTTCGTCAACGGCGCGAAGATCGCGGCCAAGGTCACGGTGAAGGATGGCGATATCATCCGGGTCGGTCCGCTGGAGGTGAAGGTGTCGGTGAGCAAGCCGGAGGCTCCGGCGGCTCCCGCGGCCATGGACGACGTTTCCCGCTGGCTCATGGCCGACGACGAGCCCGCCGGGATCTTCGACACCACCCAGACGGTCCGCACCGGGGATTCACCCGCCCAGCCGATTCCTGTGCCGGCGGACGCTGCTGCGACACCGGGCGGAGTTCCCGCGGCGCCGGAGCAAGGCTCCGCGCCGGTCGCGGCCGGGCCGGCGGACGACTCGGCGGTGCGGGCCGCCGACTCGAGCTCGACGAGCATCAAGGCGCTGCTCGAAGCCCGATCCCGTCCTGGGACGCTCCCGGCGGATGCCAAGAAGGCGAAGAGCGATTCATCCCGGGATGCCGCCGCCGACGCTCTGCGAAAGTTCTTCGGCAAGCGATAGCTCCCTGCCGTGTCTGCCGGGCTGCCCCACCGAACGCGGGGCCGCGGGGGAGTCTTCGGCCCGGGTCGTGACGCCTGGCGCGGTTGTAGGGCCCGCCCATTTTCGCCGGCCGGTTCTCCTTGCGCAGCCGGAATGGCGCATACTTCCGACAGAGCTTACCCAAGCACCCGCAGCGACGCGGGGCGTTCCGCCTGGGAAGCCTTGGCCGGCCCGAACCGGCCGCCGCGTGCCGGCGGCCCCCAGCCCGAGGAGACGATCGATGAAGAAGACGACCCAGCAGCATCCTTCGCACGCCGCCGTCCGGCCCGCTTCGTCCCCCCGTCGGTCCGCTGCCCGTCGGCGGCACATCGATCCGACCACTTGCGAGCGGGACTATCGGCCGGAGGAGATCGAATTCATGCAGGCGGTCGAGCGGTACAAGCGCCGCAGCGGCCGGATGTTTCCCACCTGCAGCGAACTGCTCGAGGTCGTCCGTGAGCTCGGCTACGTCCGAGTGACGGCCTGCTGAGGCGGGCTGGGTCGCGTCTTTCGGGCCGGTGAATGGGCTTGTTCGGCCCCTCCGCCCCGGCTACGGTCTGCCCTCCCAGAACCCCCTGCCCCGCAGGATCCCCTCCCGATGGCGTCCGGGGGGACCGGTCGGCAGCCGTGGTCGGAGGGAGAACGTGGCCGCGGTGCATCAAACATCCCTGACGGCTGCCGGGCGACACGGTCCGGCACGCGTCTGCGTTGCGGTCCTGGCGGCCTGCCTGTCCGCGTGCGGGTGTGGCGGCATCAGCAAAAACGACAATGCGGCCGGCGTGCAGCTCTACCAGCAGGGCAACTACCTCGGCGCCGTGAACCACTTCCAGCAGGCGCTGGCCAAGCAGCCCGGGAACCCCGACTGCTTCTACAACCTCGGCGCCACCTACCACCAGCAGGCCAAGCTCTTTGCTCGGCCCGAAGATCTCAAGACGGCCGAGCAGTACTACCACCTGTGTCTGGCGCGCAACCCCAACCACGAGGCGTGCCAGCGGGGCCTGGCGGTGCTGCTCGTGGAGGAGGGCCGCGGTGCCGAGGCCACGGCGCAGCTGCAGCAGTGGGCGCAGCGGCAGCCGGGCAACCCGAACCCGCAGATCGAACTGGCCCGCCTGTGCGAGGAGCACGGCGACGTGCGGGAAGCGGAAAACCACCTGATCGACGCGCTCTCGATCGACCCGAACAACCCGCGGGCACTGGTGGCGCTGGGCCAGCTCCGCGAGTCGGCCGGCCAGACGGCGCAGGCGCTGACGAACTACAATCGCGCCCTGGCGCTCGATCCCCGCCAGCCGACCGTGGCGGCGCATGTGGCCTCGTTGAACGCGGCCCAGGCCGGCCAGGCACGGATGGCCGCGATGCCCGCGACGACGACCGCGCCGGCCACGTTCCCCGCCCCCGTGCCCACGGGAAACGTGGCCCGTTGACCGCGCCGTGGGCTGTTTTTATCCTGCTCCCTTTCGATGGCCGTCCGGCCTCGGGGTGGTTCGGTCGGCCGGGCGGGCCGGTCGAACGCGGCGGATTCGGGCCCGGCGCCTGGAACGCAGCCCGCGAGATGGCGGCAGCCCGCCGGCATGGAGAAATCGCCTGTGACGGATCGCAGAGTCGGCGTCGCGGCTGAACGCGTCTACAACTTCTCGCCCGGTCCTGCGGTGCTGCCGCTGGAGGTGCTGGAGCGTGCCCGTGACGAAATGCTCGCGCTCCCCGGCGTCGGCATCTCGGTGCTCGAGATCAGCCACCGCAGTCCGGCGTTCGACCGGATTCTCGAGGAGACGCTGGAGGACCTGAGGGTCCTGCTGGGGATCGGCCCGGACCACGAACTGGTGCTGCTCCAGGGGGGCGCCAGTCTGCAGTTCTCGATGGTGCCGATGAACCTTCTGCGCGGGAGGACGGGCAGCGCCGATTACGTGCTTACCGGCACGTGGGGCGTGACCGGCGCCAAGGAGGCCAGGCGGGAGGGCAAGGTGCACGTGGCGTGGGACGGCGCAGGCACCGGGTACGACCGGCTCCCGGCGGCCGCCGACGTACGGCTCTCCGACAAGCCCGAATACGTTCACGTGACGAGCAACGAGACCATCCAGGGC
This sequence comes from Pirellulales bacterium, assembly GCA_044344895.1. Taxonomy (GTDB): domain Bacteria; phylum Planctomycetota; class Planctomycetia; order Pirellulales; family UBA1268; genus CAMCQY01. The sequence goes on from JBIJCD010000006.1 coordinate 17,691, forward strand.
GTGCAGTGGAAGCACGATCTCGACTTCGGCGCGGCCCCCGTGGTGTGCGACTGCTCGAGCGACTTCCTCTCGCGGCCGATCGACGTGGCGCGGCACGGTCTGATCTACGCCTGCGCCCAGAAGAACGCCGGCATCGCCGGAGTGACCGCGGTGATCATCCGCAAGGATCTGCTGGATCGGTCCCGCGATGATCTGCCGACGATGCTCGATTACCGTACGTTCGTGAAGAACGGCTCCCGCCCCAACACGCCGCCGGTGTTCGCCGTGTACGTGCTGGGGCTCGTCTGCCGTTGGCTCCGCGACACCGTCGGCGGCCTGGCGGCGATGCATCGGCAGAACGTGGCCAAGGCCCGCCTGCTCTACGACGTGCTCGACGCTTCCGGCGGCTTCTACGCGGGCCACGCCCAGCCGTCGTGCCGGTCCGACATGAACGTCACGTTCAGACTGCCCGACGAGGCTCTGGAGAAGGCGTTCCTCGAGGGTGCCACCGGCCGCGGCCTCGTCGACCTCAAGGGGCATCGTTCGGTGGGCGGCATCCGCGCGAGCATCTACAACGCGATGCCCGTCGCGGGCGTCGAGAAGCTCCGCGACTACATGCTGGAATTCCAGCGGGGGCAGCGGGGCTAGCCTGAACGGGCTCGGGCCGCTCGTCCCGGCGGCAGCCGGTCGTCCTCCGAAGACTCAGCGAGAATCGGGCCACGCCGGTCTCCACCCGTCCGACGGCGGTGCCGTACACTCAACCACTCGACACGCCGGCCCCGACCAGCCGGGCCTGGCATCCCCCAGCCGGAAAGACTCATGCCCTCGATCATCGTGCTCGACACGCTCAGCCCGGACGGTCTCGCCCTGCTCGATGCGGCCTCGTCCAAGGGCATCTCCTACGAAGTGGCCACCGGGCTGTCGGGCGATGCGTTGCGGGCCGCGCTCGCGAGGCACGACGGGGCCATCTGCCGCAGCGGCGTCAAGATCACGGCCGACTCGCTGGTGGGCAATCACCGGCTCAAGGCGATCGTCAGGGCGGGCGTCGGCACCGACAACATCGACAAGGATGCGGCGACCCGGCAGGGCATCGTGGTGATGAACACGCCGGCCGGCAACACCGTGAGCACGGCCGAGCACACGTTCGCCCTGATCCTCGCGCTGTCGCGAAACGTCGCGGCGGCGGACGCGAGCCTGCGCGATCATCGCTGGGACCGCAACAAGTTCATGGGCGTGCAGCTGGCCGGCAAGACGCTCGGCATCGTGGGCCTGGGGCGGATCGGGCAGGCGGTCGCGAAGCGGGCCCAGGCATTCGACATGCGGGTGCTGGGCTTCGACCCGTTCCTCTCGCCCGAGCGGGCAGCCGAACTGGGGATCGAGCTGATCGCGACCGTGCGCGACATGCTGCCGCAGGTCGACTACCTCACGGTGCACACGCCGCTGACCGACGAGACGCGGCACCTCGTCGGCATGGATGAACTCTCCTTGCTCAAGCCCGGAGTGCGGCTGGTGAACTGCGCCCGCGGCGGCATCTACGACGAGAAGGCGATCGCGGAGGGGCTCGCGCGCGGCGTGATCGGCGGCGTCGCGCTCGACGTGTTCGAGAAAGAACCGTGCACCGACAGCCCGCTGTTCGCGATGCCCGGCGTGCTGGTCACGCCCCACCTGGGGGCGAGCACCGAGGAGGCCCAGTCGCAGGTCGCCGTCGAGGGGGTGGGGTTGCTGGTCGATTTCCTCTCCACCGGCGCCATCCGGCACTCCGTCAACTCCAGCTCCATCGACCAGGCATCGCTGGAGGGCGTGCGGGGCTTTCTCGACCTGGCGTGGCGGCTGGGCGTGCTCCTCTCCCAGCTCGACGACGGCCCGCCGCGGTCTTGCTCGATCCGCTATCGGGGCGAGATTGCCAGCCGCAACACTCGGCTGGTGACGGCGGCGTTCGCAGCGGGCCTGCTCGAGTCGGCGCTCGAGGACGTCAACATCGTCAACGCGGAGGTGCTGCTGCGCGACCGCGGCATCGAACTCGTCGAGGAGAGTCGGACCGATCCCGGCGCGTTCAGCTCGGTCGTGGCGGTCGATCTTGTCGCGGGCGACCGCGTCCATCGGGCGGCAGGTACGCTCTTCGGGCACACCATGCCGCGGCTCGTGCAGCTGGAGGGGCACCGGCTGGAGGCCTACCTCGACGGCATTCTGCTCATCTTCACGCACCAGGACGTACCCGGCATCATCGGCCGCGTGGGCACGGCCTTCGGCGGTCTGGGCATCAACATCGCCCAGATGACCGTCGGCCGGTCCTCCCAGGGGGGCGACGCGATCGGGGTGATGAATCTTGATCAGGAACCGTCAGCCGACGCCCTCGCCGCCGTCCGCGACTGTCCGGGCGTCCGCTTCGCCCGGGTGGTGCGGCTGCCCGCCGCCGGCCGACTTCCGTTCTGGCTGGCAGCGTCGACCGCCGCTTCCCGGGCCGGCGGTCCGCGCTAGGGCCACCAGGCCCAGCCGCGGCGGCTGCGCCGCGTGTGGGCGTGCGGACCCGATGCCGGGGCCGCGGCGACCATGCCGTTTGACGGTATCACGACGGCTCCCCACAATCGGCAGGGGTGGTTGGCGACCCAGCTGCGGCTCCCTCGGGAGCCGGCGGGCCGCTGCGAATTTCCTCGACCGGGATGCGGAACCCTCACGCGTGATCAGACCTTCGTCCACCCCGCGGCCCGTCGCCAGCCGCACGTCCGATCGCCGGTCGTGCGGCCGGTGGTTCATGGTTCTCGCCGCGATGTTCGTGGTGGTTTCCACCGCGGCGCCCGCCGCCGCGGCCGAGGCCGCCGGTGCCTGGGAGGACGGCACGCTGCGGCTGCTCGACGCGCTCGAGGAACGGGAGATGCCCGACGTGACGCTGTGGGTGCTCAGCCGGATCGAGAAGGACGCCACGGCCGCGCCGACATTGAAGCAGGAGGTGCCCTTCCGCCGCGCCGAGGCGCTCGTGGCGACGAGCAGGAATGAATCGAGCGCCGTCCGCCGCGGGGAACTCTACGAGCAGGCGACGAAGCAACTCGACGCCTTCCTCAAGACGGTGCCGGAGGGTGAGACGGCGGTGAAGGCCTACCTCCAAAAGGGCAACCTGCTGGTGTCGCGCGGGCGGGCGAAGCTCGAGCAGGCCGCGCGGCCGGGCGAGGATGCGAAGAAGCTGAAGGGCGAGGCGGTGCCGTTCTTCGACGAGGCCATCAAGACGCTGGACGGCCCTGATCGCAAGCCGACCGAAGAGATCGTCGAGGTGAGCAACGCCGAGGACGCCGTGCTCAAGATGCTCAGGAACGTCGACGCGACGCTCAAGGAACTGCGCGGCGAGGGCGGCGACAAATCGGCCGCCGACAAGGATGGTGGGAAGGATGGAGGAAAGACGACGAAGCCGAAGAGGCCGGTGCGGAAGCCGGGGTCGGCGAAGCAGATCGCCGACCTGGAGACGCAGCAGGAGGAGCTGCGCGGGCAGTTGCTCAGCACCAGGCTCCTGGTCGCGGACGCCTACTACGAGAAAGCGCGGGCGTTCGACCCGCAGTCGGAGCCTTGGAAGCAGGCATTGGATGCCTCAACCGCCCGGTACAAGGAACTGTACGAGAAATACCGGTCCCGGGGCGCCGGGCTCTATGCCCGCTACTACGAGGGCAGGAATTACTACGAGCGCGGCGATCGGGCGAAGGCCCTGACGACACTGGCCGACGTGCGGTCGCTCGAAGGAGATGGCGAGTTCGTGCCGAAGCTGCGCGCGAAAGCGATCAACACCTCGCTCCAGTGCTGGCTCGACGACAAGAAGTACGACGCCCTCGATGACCGGCTCCTCAAGGCGGCGCTCGCCCCGCTGGCCGCGGGGGCGGTCGATCCGGACATGCTCGGCATGAAGTATCACGCCGCCAAGCTGCTCGAGCGGAAGTCGGCCGCCATCCCGGATGCCGAGAAGGCGAAACGCGTCCCGCTTCAGCGCGACGCCAAGCGTCTGGCGATGGAGGTGGCCAAAGCCAACAAGGATTACGCCTCCGAGGCGCGGACGCTGTTGGCCGAACTGGGCAAGGAACTGCCCGACGACGCCAAGGAGGCCGTGCCGGCGAGTTTCGAGGTGGCCATGGACGCCGCCCGGGGGTCGCTGGCGGCGTTGCAGGGGCACCAGGCCGCGCTGAAGAAGGCGGAGATGGAAAAGAATGCCGCGGCGGTCGAGGCGGCCCGGAAGGAAATTGCAGCCGAGCGGAAGAAGACGATTCGCAGCCTGCGGTCAGCGATGTCGCTGGCGGGGCCTGACGATCTGGAGCCGCTCAATCAAGCCCGGTACCTGCTGGCGTACCTTTTGTACGAGGAGAAGCAGCTGCACGACGCCGCAGCGATCGGCGAATTCCTCGTCGAGCGGTATCCGAACGCCAAGGGCAGCCGGCAGGCGGCGACGATCGCCATGGCGAGCTGGCAGCAGCTCCAGAAGCAGCCGGCGGCCGCCTGGGCCGACGAGGCCAAGGCGCGGTCGATCAAAACGGCGGAGATGATCCTCCGCACCTGGCCGGACAGCGCCGAAGCCGCCGACGCGGCGCTGGTGGCGGTCGCGGCGGCGACCGAGGCCCGCGATCCCCAACGGATCGTGTCGCTCGTCGACGCGCTGTCGGGCAACGCACCGCGCCGGGCCGAGGTGCTGCTCCGGGCCGGTGGCGGCCTGTGGCGGGAGGTGCAGGAGAAGTCGCGCCTCGACGAGGCGGCGCGGCCCCCGGCAGCGCAGCTGACCGCCTGGCGGGCTCGGGCCGTCAAGGCGTTGGATGACGGGTTGACGGCAGCCTCGGCGGCGGGCGCGAGGGTTCCAGCCGCGACGCAGATCGCGTCGGCGCTGGCCCGCTGCCAGATTGCGATGGAGGATGGCGACAACAAGCGGGTCGCCGCGTTGCTGGAGCACCCGGGGTACGGCCCCTGGACTGCCCTGAACGGCAAGGACAAGGCCTTCACGCACGGCCCCCTGGCCAACGCGACCGCGACGGCGGCGCTACGGTACTTCATCGAGACCGAGCAGTCCGACAAGGCGGTGCAGGCGATGAAGCGGCTGGAGGAGCTTGCCGCGGCGTCCGGCGGAGATGCCTCCGGCAGGCTCACCACGATGTATCAGTCGATGGGCCGCGATCTGCAGACGCAGCTGACCGCGCTCGCGTCCGGTCCGAACGCGGGCTCGCCGGAGGCGAAGGCGCGGGCGGCCGCGATCCTCACCGGCTTCGAGAAGTTTCTCGAGGGCGTCGCCAGGGATCCCAAGCCCTCGTCGCAGATTTGGGTGGCGACCACATACCTCAGTCTGGGATCCGGGCCGGGGCTGTCGGCGGTCGTGCCGAAAGCGAAGGCCGACGCGTACCTCGACCGCGCGACGAAGATCTACGAGTCGTTGCTCTCCAAAGGCGGGCCCGAGGTGGCGAAGTTCGAGCCGGCGATCCGGCTGAGGATGGCGAGCGTGTATCGCGAACTCGGCAGGTGGGACGAGGCGGGGCAGCAGGTCGATTGGATCCTGTCCGACCCGAAACGGCAAAATACGCTCGACTTCCAGATTCAGGCGGCGGAAATGCTCCAGGAGGCGGCGGCGAAGACCGCCGACAAGTCGCAGAAGGCGGCCTACCTGGGGCAGGCGATCAACGGCTACAAGCGGCAGGCGGAGGGACGCGAGGCCTGGGCCTGGGGCTGGGCCGTCATCTCCAACCGGCTCGAGACCCAGGCCTTCGGGGCGGCCGACGAGAAGGCGCACGAGGCCCGGGCCAAGTTCTACCAGGCGCGGCTGAACGTGCTGAAGTGCCGGGTGGAGCGGGCTGAGGCGGTTCCCGAGGAACGCGACAAGGAACTGCAAAAGGCGTTCGATTACGTCAGCTTCACGTTCAAGACCCATCCGGACCTGGGTGGGCCGGAGATCACGAAGCAGTTCGACAAGCAACTCAAGGACATCGAGAAGCGCCAAGGCAAGCCCGAGCAGCGCGGGCTCGACGGACTCCGGCAGGGGGCGGCCCAGGCGGCTGTCGCCGGATGAGCCGCCGGCGGGTGGGCGAAGGTGTCGGTCACAACGAGGGGTGTCGGCGGGACAATCCGCCGCGAAGCACGATGACTGGAAGCACGATGGACGAGACGATGCCCCAGACGGCCCGCGATGTGCGGCGGCGGCCGTGGCGCGGGGCGCTGGCCGGCGTGGTGGCTGTGGCAACGCTGCTGACGGTGGTCCTGCCGCGGGCCGCATGCGGTCAGGCGGCGGACCGGGTCGTGCTGGTGAACGGCCAGGCGATTTCCGGCACGGTGACGGCGGTGTCTCCGGCGACCATCGATGTCGAGGACACCAAAGGTGAAACCCAGAAGGTGCCGGTCGACAAGCTGCGGGAGGTGCAGTTCGGCAGCGAGCCGCAGTCGCTGCGGAGCGCCCGGGCCATGCTCCTGCGAGGCCGCGGCGGCGATGCCCGAGAGGAGATCGCCAAGGTCGAGCCGGAGGAACTCGCCGACGCCGAGCCGCTCGTGCTCGCCGAAGCGGAGTTCGTCCGCGCAGCGGCCGCCGGCAGGGCCGTGCTCGAGGCGGGTGGGGACCTGAATGCGGCCCTCAAGTCGGTCGCCGACTACCTGGCCAAGAACGGCAAGAGCTTCCACATTTTTCAGATGCAGGAACTGCTCGGTGACCTGCAGGCGCGGGCCGGCAAGCCCGACGACGCCATCGCGTCGTATTCGCTGCTCGCCAAGGGGCCGGCGTCCGTGAAGGTGCGCGGTTCCACGGCCAAGGCGGCGCTGCTCTTGTCGCAGGGGAAGGTCGAACCCGCCTTGGCCGAGTACGACGCGGCGATCAAGCTCGCCGGCACCGACAAGGACGGCCAGCCGCAGCGGCAGATCGCCGAATTGGGAAAGGCGAAGTGCCTGTCGCTGGGCGGCAAGCACGATCCGGCGATCGCGGATGTCGTTCGGATCATCAAAGAAGCGAACCCCGAAGACAAGGAGTTTCTCTCCCGGGCCTACGCGACGCTCGGTGGCATCTACCGGGCCGTGGGAGGCAAGGACCAGGATGCCCTGATCTCCTACTTGACGGTGGATCTGGTGTACAACGGTCTCCCCGACAGCCATGCCGAGGCCTTGTTCAACCTCGGAGAACTCTGGGAGCGGGGCAGCAATCCGGAGCGGTCGCGAGAGGCGAGGCAGAACCTGAAGGCCGCCTATCCGGCCAGCCAATGGGCGACCAAACTCGGGAACTCGAAATGACACATGAAGGTGGCGCGCCGTGGCCGCCGATCGGCGCTCGCTCCAGTGGTCGGCTATGCAACCGGACGCAGACGAGGCTTGGGCTCCGCGGTTGATCGAATACGGTGATTGGGATATGCCTGGCCCGGGCCGCTTTGCAGTTCGGCCGGGTGCGAGGCTACGCTGGGCAAGGCAACGACATTCTTTCGAGGAGATTTTTCATGTGGGTTCGCATGCGTGACGGCGGGGTGCGGGAATCGGGGCGGCGATTCGCGGACTGGCGGGGACTCGGGCAGATGCTCGTGCTCTGCTGCACGATGCTGCCGAGCGTCGCTGCGGTCGTGATGCCGACCGTCGTCTGGACGGAGACCGCCGTCGCCCAGGACGAGGATGTCGCCGCCGACGAGTCGGCCGAAGCAGAGAGCATGCTGGTCTTCTACTACAAGGCGCTCGGGCTGCGGTACGTGATCGTCTTCCTGGTGTTGTCGTTTCTGCTGGTCGCGTTGCTCGTGATGTGTTTCCTGCAGATTCGCCGGGCTG
>JBIJCD010000276.1:0-5320 GCA_044344895.1 Pirellulales bacterium
CGTTCGCTCCGCCCATCCTGGGCTTCGCTCGCTCGAAGCTGACTGCGCTTCGCCATCCATGGCTCCGCGTGTCAGCCACGCCAGCTCTCAGGGCATGGCCGGCCCCTCACGGATGAGCCGAGCGACCACTCCAGGCCACGCCACATGCCGAAGGAGCACTGCTCTACCGCAGCGAGGCGGCCGGCGCCGCGGCCGTGCGCATGGGCGGCCGGGCCTGCAGGCGGAGCCTGTCGATCGCGGCGGCCAGCTCCCGGAACTCGAGCTCGTCGAGGTGGCCGTTCTGCACGCTGTGCGTCTGCCCGCTGGCGTCGAGCACAGCGACATTCGGCGCGCCGGGAGCCATGCCGAAGACGCGGCTCATCTCGCCGGCGAAGTCGAGCCACACCGGCACGTGCGGCGAGTCGGTCCGCATCCGCGACCGCGCCACCGGCTCGAGCGGCTTGGGCACCTCCGTCATGCAGGCCACGGGAATGACGTGGACGTCGGGCACGCGGACGCCCGCCGGCCAGCCGGGCAGTCCGCGCACGGGCTGCTTCGACCACTCGGTCGCCGACGCCTGTTCCGCGGTCGGATGAAAGAGCACGTGGAGCCTGCGGCCCAGCTCGAGCGCGGCCTCGGCCCCCTTCCGCTCGGCGTAGACGAGCACGACGACGTCGCCGCGGAACGCGCCGGTCTCGTGACGGCTGCGAAACTGGTCCTCCATCACGATGTTGACCACGCGGCCGGGGCCCTGGGCCGCCGCCACGGCGAGCGTCGAGACGGCCAGCGGCAGCACCAGCAGGCAGCGGCGCCGGATCGTCGGGGCTGTCGGTCGCATGGAAATACCTCGCGGAATGGGGATCGATTCGTGTGGCGACAACGGCCTCAAGCCGCCCGCCGCCGGCCGCCCGGCTCGAACGGCACGGTCTCCGCGGCGGCGTCGGTCTCGTCGGTCTCGTCGAGCTGGTCGTCGTCCTGGTCGGCGTCGTCGTAGTCGTCCTCCTCGGCGCCGTCCTCATCAGCCGCGTTGGCGGCGGGGCCCAGGATCCTCAGCACGGCGGGCAGGAACACAAGCGACGTGATCGTGCAGGTCGTCACCCCCAGCGTGAGCACGCGGCCCAGGCTCTCCAAGCCGCGGTGGCTCGCCACCATCAGCGCCCCGAAGCCGAGGATCGTGGTCAGGGCATCGACGAGCACCGAGTTGGCCGTCGACGCGCTGATCCGGTAAGGACCCGGCCGCTCCAGCGAGTCATGCACGATGTGCACGCCGTAGTCGACCGCGATCCCGAGGATCAGGGGGATGCCGATCAGGTTGGCCGGGTTCAGGTCGATGCCCACGAGCCCCATCAGCCCGAGCGTCTGCGCCATGCCGAGGGCCAGCGGCAGCGCCGCCAGCAGGCTGAGGCGGATGCTGCGGAAGTCGAGCCACAGCACGGCGAGGATCACGATCAGCGAGTAGATCGCCGCCTGCTCGTAGCTCCGCTTCATCTCCAGCGACGCCTCGTAGGCCTGCAGCGGGTTGCCGGTGGCCCGCGGGTCGACGCTGCGGACGTCCTTCACGAACCGCGTGAGCGACTCGAAGTTCCAGATGTCGCCGCGGCCGTAGATCTTGAGCAGGTGCCGGCCGTTCTGGCCGACGAAGCGGTCGACGAGGCTCGGCGGCAGATCGTCGAGCGCGGGCGGCTCCGGGTTGGCGACGGCGGCCAGTGCGTGCAACCGGGTGAGCAGATCGCCGGCCGACTGCTGCTGGAAGGCGGTCAGCGCCTGGAAGCATTCGTTGGGCCCCATGCGGCGGAGCATCTCGCGGGACCGCTCCAGGTGCCAGGCGGTGCGCAGGCCGCCGGGCCGCTTGGAGGCCTCGCCCTGGGCCCAGCCGAGCGTCTCGCCGAGGCCGTCGAGCCGGTCGATCGGGATCTCCGGCGGCCGCTCCGGCAGCGCGGCGAGCCGCGTCTGGATCCGCTCGATCAGCGGCCGCTTCAGCTCCTCGTCGGCCGGCAGCAGCGAGGCGATCTCGTCGACCCGCTCCACGGTGGGCAGTCGCGTGAGCTGCTCCTTGCGGGCCAGCAGATCCTCGCGGGAGTCGGCGATCGACAGCGCGTACCAGACGCTCTGATCGCACTCGGTGAGCAGCTTCTTCTCGACCGCGACGCTCTCCAGGTCTTCGGCCTGCATGTTGAGCAGGTTGTGGTCGTAGTCGAGTTCGTGGATGCCGGAGGCGACGGCCATCGTCGCCGCCATGGCCGCCAGCGCCACGAACCGGGGATGCCGGGCCACCGGCGCGAGCCATTCGTGCACCGGCACCGGCGTGGGGATGCGGCCGCCGAGCGGGCCGCGGTCGACCAGCGCCACCACCGCCGGCAGCACGAGCAGCTCCGCGGCGCAGCAGAGCAGGATGCCGCCGCCGGCGATCATGCCGAGCTCCGCCACGCCCACGAAGCTCGTCAGCGCCGCCGAGAAGAAGGCCACGGCCGTCGTGATCGCGCCGGTGAGGATGCCGGGGCCGACCGACGCGCTGGCGTCGAGCAGCGCGTGTTCGCAGGAGCGTCCCTGCCGCCGCATCTCCAGGTAGCGGCCCACGTAGTAGGTGCCGTAGTCGATGCCGACGCCGATCAGCGTGACGGTGAAGGTGACGCTGAGGATGTTGAGGTGCCCGACGCTGGCGGTGGCCCAGGCGAAGGCCCAGGCCATGCCGACCACGAGCACGCCGTTGGCCATGAGGGCGTGCCGCACGCCGCCGAAGCCGGCGATGATCACGACGATCACGGCCGCGAGCGACAGCCCGCTGGCCCACATCATCGACTGCTGACTGGTCCGCATCTCGTCGTCTTCCATCACCGGCAGCCCGGTGAGGCCGATCGACACATCCGTATGGCGGGAAGCGACGAGGCGGATGAGCCGGCGGAGCTCGTCGGTGGAGTCCGACGCCCCCGCGAAGCCTCCCTCCGACTTGACGAGCCGCAGCAGCACGAAGCCCAGGCGGCCGTCCTTGGCGAGCAGGTGCTCGCTCGACAGGTCACGGAGCGTGGAGAGCGATTCCGGCATCCGCGGCCAGGGGGAGACGTAGGCCGCCTGGCCGTCGATCGCCTCGCGCCGCACGCCCTCGAGCCCCGCCAGCAGGCTCTCGCTGTAGCGCTCGAGCGAGGCGAGCGGGGGTTCCTGCGTGCCGCCTGCCGGCGGCGCACCGGCCACCATCTGCGCGGCCAGGCCACCCACCATGTTCGTCACCTTGAGGTGCGCCCAGCCGCCGTCGAGGATCGGCTGGGTGCGCTCGATGAACAGGTCGATCTCGGCGAGATCGGCCGGCGACAGGTAGTGCAGGCCCTTGGAGCGGATCTTCGACAGGTCGACCTCGTGCAGCACCGACCGGAAGCGGTCGCCGTCGCGAGCCACCTCCTGCGAGAGCTCCCGGAGCACCGCCACCACGCGGTCCCGCGTCGGGCCCTCCACCACGACGACGGCGTCGTCGTCTTCGCCGAACTCGCGGATGTAGTCGATCCACAGCTTGTTGTAGTCGCTCTCGGGATCGAGCAGGTCGATGCGGCTCACCTTGTAGCCGAGCGACTGCGCCGTCCAGGCGCCGGCCGCCACCGCCGACACGACCGCGGCGGCCACGATCACCGCCGGCACCTTCAGGCACAGTCGCGTCCAGGCGACCAGCGCGCGGCCCAGCGGACTCGCCGGCGGGTGCGCATCGGTGTCCGCGGCGGCGGTGTCGACCGCATCGCCCGCGGGATCGTGTCGTCGCAGCATCGAATCGGTTTCCTTCGCGGCTTCCCGCGCAGGTCGCGGGGGCGGGAAGGTAGCGAACCTGCGGCGGCGGACCAACAGGTCCTTCGTCCCCGCTGCGGCGGCCCTGGCAAGGTGGGCAAGCCGTCCGGATTTTCGGGCGAAATCATTGGTTCGGAAGGTCGCCGCAGGCCGAAAAAACCTCCGTATCGGGAAGGGTCGCGGCAACGCGGCACCGCCCGAACATGGCTCGAGTCAGGGGGGAACAGCATGACGAGTGCGCGCACGTGGATGGTGCTGGCTGCCGGGGCCGTTTCACTGGCCGGGGCGGTGCGGGCGGGCGGGGCGGTCGCCGACATGTCGCCTGCCGAGGCCGAAGCCGCCGCGGCCGCGGCCACCCGGATCGACTACGGCTCATCGAGCCGCGAGAACCGCCGCAAGGCCGCCGACGCGGTGCCGCTCGACAGGATTCCCGAACAGCAGCGGCGGACCGTGGCGGGCTGCTTGCGGTCGGCGACGCTCTACCGCCGGCTGCCGGTCGAGACCGTCGTCTGCGACGCAGAACTGCTCGACTTCGCGCTGGAAAAACCCGAGGCCATCGTCGACATCTGGCAAGTGCTCGGCATCAGCCGGCTCGCGCTCGATCCCGCGGGCGCCGGCCAGTGGCGGCTCAGCGACGGCTACGGCACCGTGGGCGTGCTGCGGCTGGTGCACGCCGAGCGTCAGGGCCGCGGCGGCCTGCTCATCTTCCACGGGAAGGGCGCCTACACCGGTCCGCTCTCCCCCAAGAATCTCACCGGCAGCTGCGTGCTCCTGGTGCGGCACACCCCGGCCATGCCCGCGGTCGACGGCCGTGAACGGCAGGCGATCCAGATCGACTCGTTCCTCGACGTCGACGGCGTAGGCCTGGAGATCGTGACCCGCACGCTTCAGCCGATCATCGTCCGCTCGGCGGCGGCGAACCTCCACGAGATCTGCCTGTTCATGTCCACGCTTTCGGACTCGGCGCGAAGCAATCCGGAAGGCGTGGCACAGCTCGCCACCCGGCTGCCCCAGACGCGGCCCGAGGACCGGCAGACGCTCGCCGCGATCGCGCGGCGCGCCGCCCGCAAGGCCGCGGGCAATGGCCAGCCCGCCGCGGCCGACGTCGCCGCCGTCAACCGGCTGCAGACCGAGCTGGCGTCGCGCTGGCTGCCCGCCGACGAGCTCGACCGGCTGCAGCGGAAGTGACTCCCGCCGCGCGGAGACCGGCGGCGATATCGGCTCTTTGGTGAACGTGCGCCGGGTGGTGTATCGTCAGGGCCTCGAGCGGCGGTGATCGCCGCGGCGGACCCTCTGCGAGATCACCACGTGACCAGCCGCACTGCAATCCCGTCGGCCCGCCGACCGGCGCCGCCCGCCTCCGACCGCGGCCTCCCGCGCGGCTGCCGTATCGCCCCCGTCGCGGTCCTGCTCGCGACCGCCCTCGCGGCCGGTGGCCCTGGCGGCACGTCCGCCGCCGAGTCTCAGTCGCGGCAGATCGTCGTCTACGGCGCCACCTCCGGCGGCATCGTGGCGGCGATCCAGGCGCGGCAGCTCGGCAAGTCGGTGATCGTCATCGAGCCCAGCCGCCATG
>JBIJCD010000154.1:0-7692 GCA_044344895.1 Pirellulales bacterium
TACTCGACAGGCGGCGGGCAGTCGTCCACCGCCCACTGGCAGAGATCCACGCAGTGCGAGCCCCACTCGAGCACGCCGCCGCCGACGATCCCGCCCCCCTTCTCGAAGTTGAAGCCGTCGAGCAGCTTGGCGTTGAACGGCCGCCAGGCCGCCGGTCCGAGATACATGTCCCAGTCGACCGAGGCCTTCGCCGGCTCGGACTCGGGCGGCAGCCAGCCGCTGGTCATGGCCTTCATGCCCATCGGGTGGGCGTAGAGCCGCTTCACCTTGCCGAGCCTGCCGGTGCGGGCCAGCTCGCAGGCGAAGGCGAAGTGCGGCAGGTTCCGCCGCTGCGTGCCCGCCTGGAACACCCGGCCCGTCCGCTGGATCGTGTCCCTGAGGACGAGGCTCTGGGCGATGTTCTTCGTGCAGGGCTTCTCGCAATACATATCCTTGCCCGCCTTGGCGGCGAGCACGGCCGCCAAGGCGTGCCAGTTGGGGCCGGTGGCGATGAGCACCGCGTCGATGTCCTTGCGGTCGAGCAGCTCGCGGAAGTCCGTGTACATGCCGCAGTCCTGCGTGCCGTACTTCTCGTCGGCGATCTTCTTGACGGCGAGCCGGCGGGCCTCCTTCACATCGCAGACGGCGGCGAACCGCACGTCGGGCTGCTCGAGGAAGCAGCCCAGGTCGTAGGTGCCGCGGTTGCCGATGCCGATGCCGCCCACCACGATCCGCTCGCTCGGCGGCACGGCGCCGTCGAGGCCCAGCGCCGAACTTGGAATGATCATCGGCGCGGCTGCGGCCGCGATGCCGGCCTTGAGGAACTGCCGCCGCCGCACGCGGCCGACATCACCCGACACCCTGCTGCCCGTTGCGACCATGACCGAAACCTCCCTCGCGTGGCACGCTCGAACCCGGCCACCGTTATACGGTCCCCCCCGGCATCCGCACCATCGCCGGCGGATGGCCCGGCCATGGGGAGGTCCGCCTCGTCAACGGGCGGCTTGCCCGCACCGCGGGGATGCGGGATGCTCTTGGCACGCCGTCTCGGCCGCCTGCGGCGGAGACCTCCCCACGCCCCCGAGGAGTCGACCGATGCATGCCGTACGTCGAACGCGCCCATCCCTCGTCGCCGAGCGGGGGCCGCGGCGGATTTCGATCACCGCCGTGACGGTTCTCGCCGGCTGCCTGGGGCTGCCCGCGCCGGCGGCGGCCCAGGAGTGGCCCCAGTGGCGGGGGCCGGGCGCCCAGGGCCACGCCACGACCGCCCGCGACCTGCCGGTCACCTGGAGCGAGTCGGAGAACGTCGCCTGGAAGACGCCGCTGCCGGGCCGCGGCTGGTCGTCGCCGGTGATCTCCGCCAGCCAGATCTGGATGACGACCGCGATCGAGACGGAGATCAGCGAGGAGGAGAAGAAGAAGCGGCTGGAGGGCGTCGCCGCCGGCCAGCCGCTCAACGTGTCGGGGCCGGTGAGCCTCCACGCGATCTGCGTCGACCGCGGCACCGGCCGGCTGCTGCACGACCTCGAGCTGATAGTCGTCAAAGACCCGCAGCCGATCCACACGCTCAACTCCTACGCGTCGCCGACGCCGGTGCTCGAGGGCGGCCGGCTCTACTGCCACTTCGGCGACTTCGGCACGGCGTGCGTCGACACCGCCGCAGCGAAGGTCGTTTGGGCGCGTCGCGACCAGCGGCTCAACCACGAGAACGGTCCGGGCAGCACGCCCGTGCTCTGGAAGGACCGGCTCATCTTCCACTGCGACGGCAGCGACCGACAGTCGATCGTGGCCCTCGACGCCGCCACCGGCGCCGTGGCCTGGCAGACCGACCGCAGCGGTGAACTTCGCGCCGATCCGCAATTGAAGAAGGCCTACGGCACGCCGCTGGTGCTCTCGCTCGGCGGCCGCGACGTGGTCGTCTCTCCCGCCGCCGATTGGCTCTACGGCTACGATCCCGCCACCGGCAAGGAGCTCTGGAAGATGGGCTACGGCGGGCTCGGCTTCTCGATCGTGCCCCGTCCCGTCGTCGCACACGGGCTGCTCTTCCTGAGCACGAGCTTCATGCAGGCGGAAACGCTGGCGGTGCGGCTCGGTGACGGCGCCACGGCGCCGGAGATCGTATGGCGGGAGCGCAAGGGCGCGCCGAGCATGCCGTCGCCGCTGGTTGTCGATGACGACCTCTACCTGGTCACCGACAAGGGCGTCGCGACCTGCCTCGACGCGAGGACCGGCGCGGTCGTGTGGTCGGAGCGGCTCGGCGGCAACTTCTCATCTTCGCCGCTGCATGCCGACGGCCGAATTTACGTCGGCAACCGTGACGGCAAGACATTCGTCATCAAGCCGGGGCGGACGTTCACGCTCGAGGCTACCAACCAGCTCGACGGGCAGATCATGGCCACGCCCGCCGCCATCGACACGGCGATCTATCTGCGGACCGACAAAGCGGTCTACCGGATCGAGAAGCGGCCGCGGCAGGCCGCGACGGCGCCGGCGTCGCAGCCGGAGCCGGCAGGCGGAGTGCGGGTACGGAACGTCGCCTTCCAGGCCCCGCCTGCCACCTCGGCGGCGACACCGCCGAAGGGCGAAGTGCTCGCCTTCACCTTCGACAAGAGCAAGGTTTTCCCCGGCACGACCCGCGAGTATTCCATTTACGTGCCGCGGCAGTACGACGGCACGACTCCCGCCTGCGTCCACGTCAACCAGGACGGCGTGCAGTTCAACGCGCCGGAGGTGTTCGACCGGCTGATCCACGAGAAGAGGATGCCGGTCACGATCGGCGTGTTCGTGAAGCCCGGCCGCGTGCCGGCCACACGGGAGAACGCGCTCGACCGCTTCAATCGCAGCTACGAGTACGACGGCCTGGGCGCCGACTACGCCCGCTTCCTGCTCGACGAGTTGCTCCCCGACGTCGAGACGCGCAAGGCCTCCGACGGCCGATCGCTCGCCCTCTCGAAGAGCGGCAACGACCGCGCGATCGGCGGCACCTCCAGTGGCGCGATCGCCGCTTTCACGGCCGCCTGGGAGAGGCCCGACGCCTTCTCGCGGGTGTTCAGCGGCGTCGGCACCTACGTCGGGCTGCGCGGGGGCCACGCCTATTCGACGCTGGTGCGGAAGTTCGAGCCGAAGCCGATCCGCGTGTTCCTCGAGGATGGCTCGGCCGACCTCAACATCTACGGCGGCGACTGGTGGATGGCCAACCAGGCCCTGCAGCGGTCGCTGGAATTCGCCGGCTACGAGGTGCGGCACGCCTGGGGCGACGGCGGCCACAACGGCAAGCACGCCATCGAGGTCTTTCCCGAGGCCGTCGCCTGGCTGTGGCAGGACTGGCCCAAGCCCGTCGCCAGGGGAGCCGGCAGCCCGCAGCTGCAGGAGATCCTGATTCCCGGCGAAGACTGGCGGCTCGTGGGCGAGGGCTACACGTTCACCGAGGGCCCGGCGGTCAACGCCAAGGGTGAGCTGTTCTTCAACGACGTGGGTGCCGCGAAGACCTACCGCGTCACGCCCGACTGGAAGGCGGAGGTCTGGCTCGCCGATTCACACAAGGGAGACGGCCAGAGCTTCTCGCCGGGCGGCGACCTCGTATCCGCCAGCGCCGCCGACACCGCGATCCTGGCGTGGAATGCGGCCGGCACGCCAAAGAAGCTGGTTGAGGGCTGGCGGGGCAACGACGTCGTCGTCGCGCACGACGGCACGATCTACGTGACCGAGCCCGGCTGGGATGGCAAGTCGCCCAGCCGCATCCACTGCCTGCGGCCCAGGGAGGGAGGCGGATACACCGACACGGTCGTCGACGCCGGCCTGAAATTCTCCAACGGCCTGTGCCTGTCGCCTGACCAGAGCCTGCTCTACGTGGCCGACAGCCGCAGCCACTGGGTCTACAGCTACGCCGTGAAGAGCGACGGCACGCTCGCCCATAAGCAGCGGTTCTACCACCTGCACGTGCCCGACACCGCCGACGACAGCGGCGCCGACGGCATGCGGGTCGACCGCGACGGCCGGCTCTGGGTGGCGACGCGGCTGGGCATTCAGGTCTGCGACCAGGCCGGCCGGGTCAACTGCATCATTCCCACCCCGAACGGCAAGGTCTCCAACCTGTCCTTCGGCGGGCCCGACTTCACCACGCTGCTGGCGACCTGCGGCGACAAGGTCTTCGCCCGCCGGGTGAAGGCGGCGGGGGCGCCGAACTTCCTGCCGCCCTCCACGCCAGCGAAGCCCAAGCTCTGACCCTCACCCCCGCAGGAGCCACACCCATGGCACCCATGGCACCCTGGCCCGCCCGTGGCTCCCGCCGCGGCTTTCTCGCCGCCACGGCGGCCCTGGCCGCCGCGCCATTGGCCGGCCGCGCCGCCGACGTCCGCCGCCGCGGCATCCCGTTGGGCTTCGACAACTTCGCCGTTCGAGCGATGCAGTGGAACGCCCGGCAGCTCGTTGATCACGCCGAGGCGCTCGGCTGCGACTCCCTCTTCATCACCGACTTCGGCCCCTTCGAGGGACGGTTCGACGACGCGTCGCTGGCCGACGTCCGCCGCTACGGCGCCGACCACGGCGTCGCGATCGCCCTCGGCTCGTGGAGCATCTGCCCGACCGCCAAGCGGTTCAAGAAGGATTGGGGCACGGCGGAGGAGCATCTGGCGCTCGGCCTGCGGATGGCTCGGGCGCTCGGGTCGAAGGCGTTTCGCGTGATCCTGGGTGGCGGCGAGGACCGGCTCTCGGAGGGCGGGATCACGGCCCGGATCGCCGACACCGTCCGGGTGCTCCGCAGCCAGAAGGCCCTCGCCCTGGACGCGGGCGTGAAGGTCGCGGTGGAAAACCACGCCGGCGACATGCAGTCGCGGGAATTGAAGGCCCACGTCGAGGATGCCGGCCCCGACTTCGTGGGCGTGAACTTCGACTCGGGCAACGCTTGCTGGACACTCGAGGATCCGGCGAGGGCCCTGGAAGCACTGGCGCCGCACGTGCTCACCACGAGCCTCCGCGACACGATGGTGTGGCAGTCGGCCGACGGCGTCACCGCCCAGTGGACCGCCATGGGCGAGGGCTGCGTCGACCTGCCGGCGTTCTTCGACCTGTTCGAGAAGGCCTGCCCCGGCGTCGCGGTGCACATCGAGACGATCTCCGGGTTTCCACGCGAACTGCCGCTCTTGAAGCCGTCCTTCTGGCAGGCCTTCCCGGATGCCCGGGCCTCAGACCTCGCCGCGTTTCTCGCGCTCGCCCGCAAGGGCCGGCAGATCCCGTCGTTCGCCGCTCCGGCCGGCGATGGCCGGAAGCAGGCGGAGCAGGCCTACCAGCTCGCCGAACTCGAGCGGAGCATCCGCCACTGCCGCGACGTGCTCGGTCTCGGGCTGCGGCGGTAGGCACGCGCGCGACTGCAGCGGACGACGGTGTCGCAACGCTCGCGCAACCTCTGCGGGCTGCTTGAGCGAATCGGCCCGCATCGCCTATGCTCCGACCGTGGACCGAAACCCGGACTCGTCCTCGCTCCCGCCGCGTGCACCCCTGAAACCAACCGCCCCGCAGACCCTGCTCCTCACCGGAGCGACCGGACTCCTCGGCTCCTATCTCGTCCGCGACCTGTCGCTCGAGGGCCGGCCGCTGGCGGTGATCGTCCGCCGCGAGCGCAAGCGGACCGCCGCCGCCCGGGTGGACGCGATCATCGACCACTGGGAGGCCATCCTCGGCAAGCGGCTCCCCCAGCCGAAGGTGCTCGAGGGCGATCTGACGCAGCCCGGCTGCGGCCTCGGCGACGATGACCGCCGCTGGGTCGCCGACCACTGCGACGAGGTCGTCCACAACGCCGCCAGCCTGACGTTCCGCGGCACCGACCGCACCGCAGAGCCGTGGCGGACGAACGTCGGCGGCACCGCGAACGTGCTCGGCCTGGCCCGCGCGACGGGGCTGCGGCACCTGCATCACATCTCCACCGCCTACGTCTGCGGCCTGCGCGAGGGCGTGGTGCACGAGGCCGACCTCGACGTGGGCCAAGCCTTCGGCAACGAGTACGAGCAGAGCAAGGTCGAGTCGGAGAAGCTGGTCCGCGCCGCGGAGTTTCTCGACACCGTCACGGTGCACAGGCCGTCGATCATCGTGGGCGACTCGACCACCGGCTGGACGTCCACCTACCACGGCTTCTTCGCCGGCCTGCGGCTGGTGCACACGCTGCTGACCCGTGTGACGATGGGCTCCACCAGCGGGCCCGCGGTGCTGCGGCTGCTCGGCGTGGCGCCGGCCGACACGAAGAACTTCGTCCCGGTCGACTGGGTCTCGGCCGTGATCGCCCACGCCGTGCAGTCCCCTGCCGCCCGCGGCACGACGTACCACCTCACGCATCCGCAGCCGCTGTCGATGGATGCGGTCGGCCGGCTGCTGCAGGAGGCAGTCGAGACCTATTCCCGGGCGGCCGCGCCCGACGACCCCGACCTGCGGGATGAGGACTGGTTCGCCGACAACCTGCGGACGCAACTCGACATCTACCGCAGCTACCTGCGGAACGACCCGACTTTCGACCGCCGGCACACCGCTGCGATCACGGCGCAGATTCCCTGCCCCGTGCTCGATGAGCCGACACTCATGCGGATGGCGAAGTTCGCCATCGACAACGACTTCGGCAGGCGGCCGGCGCCGCGCCCGCCGGCCCCTCAGAGCCCGCCGCTCTTGGCCAGTTCGTGGAAGTAGTGCCCGACCTTCTTCTGGTTCTTGAGGAGCCAGTCGATCGAGGGCTCGTTGCGCATGGCCTTGGCGATCGCCTTCGCAGTGGCCTCGCGATGCGTGCGAAACAGCACTTCGTGATCCACCTTGGTCTTCGGATCGGCCACCGCGGGATCGAGCCACACCGCCACGATGATGCCGATGTCGTTGACCTTCGACTTCGGGATCGCGGCCTCGCGAACGCTGTCGAGCACGCCGTTGGCGATCGCCGCCTGCACTGTGCCCATCAGGATGTTCGTGTAGCGGGCGTTCGGGGCGGTGTACTTGCTCACCATGAGCGTGGCGGGCCGGACCTGGACGTCGCTGTTGAGGATCGCCCAAACGCGGGTGTGCCCCTTCACCTGGTCGCCGATGAGGTTGGCGATGGCGTAGCCGACGGGGCCGTCGAGCTCGCCGATCACCACTTCCGGCTCCGCCGCGCTCCAGGCCTCGTCGGCCTCCACGAGCGCCTCGCCGCTCCGCATGATGATCCTCTTGCCTGCCATTGCTCGTGCGCTCCTGGGGTGTCTACGGCCGCCGCGGCACCAGAGCCCGGTCGGGCGGCTCCGATCATAAAGCGTATTCGCTTTCAGTGAAGCGGCAGATGTCGGGAGCGTACCCCGCCGGATCACCGGCCCGCGGCGTCGGGCAGCCGGGCCACGATCCGCAGCGGCCCGCCGCTGCCGCCGGCGATCTTCATCGGCAGGGCCACGACGAACAGCCCGGTCGATGCCAGCCCGGCCAGTGAAGCGACGTTTTCGAAGACCGGTACGTTGGCGCCGCACAGTGCCACGTGGGCACCGAAGTGGGTCGAGGGGCCGTGATCGATGCTGGCGGTGTCGATGCCGACGGCGCGGACCCTGCGATGGTCGACGAGCCAGCGGGCGGCCAGCGGCGCGAGTCCCGGAAACCTCAGGCTGGCCACGGCCTCCGGACCGACCGCGTCGGTGCCCAGGTAGGCCGGACGGTCGGGCCACTTCGTACCCCAGACGGTGTGGTGCAGCACGATCAAGTCCACCAGCTGCCGGC
>JBIJCD010000155.1:0-7688 GCA_044344895.1 Pirellulales bacterium
ATCGGACCCGAGGCCGAGTTCTTCGTGTTCGACGACGTGCGGTTCGACCAGAACGCCCACGAGGGCTACTTCCACGTCGATTCGGCCGAGGCCGAGTGGACCCGCGGCCGGCCCGAGGGGCCGAACCTCGGCTACAAGCTGCGGCACAAGGAGGGCTACTTTCCCTGTCCGCCGTCGGACCAGCTCATGGACCTGCGCAACGAGATGATGCAGACCATGATCCAGTGCGGCATCGACGTCGAGGCGCAGCACCACGAGGTGGCGACGGCCGGCCAGTGCGAGATCGACATGCGGTTTCAGGAACTCGTGCGGATGGCCGACCAGATGTGCCTCTACAAGTACATCGTGCGAAACGTCGCGCGGCGGGCCGGCAAGACCGTGACCTTCATGCCCAAGCCGCTCTACGGCGACAACGGCTCCGGCATGCACACCCACATCTCCCTGTGGAAGGAGGGACACCCGCTGTTCGCCGGCTCGGGCTACGCGGGCCTCTCGGAGATGGCCCTGCACGCGATGGGGGGCATCCTGCGGCACGCACCCGCGCTGCTGGCCCTGACCAACCCGACCACCAACAGCTACAAGCGGCTCGTGCCCGGCTACGAGGCGCCGGTGAACCTGGCCTACTCGCAGCGCAATCGCTCTGCGAGCTGCCGGATCCCGATGTATTCCGCGAGCCCCAAGACGAAGCGGATCGAGTTCCGCTGCCCCGACCCCACCTGCAATCCCTACCTCGCCTTCTCGGCGGTGCTGCTGGCGGCGATCGACGGCATCCAGAACAAGATCCATCCGGGGGAGCCGCTCGACCGCGACATCTACGACATGCCGCCGGAGGAGCTGGCGAACGTGCCGAAGGCACCGGGCTCGCTCGACGAAGCGCTCGACGCCCTGGAGCGGGACTGCGACTTCCTGCTCCGCGGCGACGTCTTCACCGAGGACGTGATCGCCACGTGGCTCAGGTTCAAGCGCGAGAAGGAAATCGGCCCGATGCGGCTGCGGCCGCACCCGTACGAGTTCTGCCTCTACTACGACGCCTGACGCGGCCCGGCCGCGGCAACTGGCCGTTGGTTTCAATCGCCGGCACGGGCCCCTAGCTCGGGTCGCTGGGGGACGGCCTTTTGGGAGAACTGCGGCTCAGGCGGCATTTGTGCTTGTGGCATTCGCACTCGATGCTTCGGCCGAAATGAGTCGTGCCGGCCGATGCGTCAAAGGGGCCCTTCCGGGGCTTCGCTGGGATGGGGTCGCATTCCCAAGCGGAACCCCTGGGGGAACGCGAACAATGGCATGGGGCGGCGGGGAGGGGGGTGGCAGGCCTCTGAGGAAGGGGTAAGCTACCGCGACCAAGGAACCCCCATCCGAAGGGAGTCGGCGATGAACGACGTAGGTCTCGAATGTGTCGAGGGCGTCCCCCTTCGGGCCCGCATGGCCCGCGGATTCACGCTGGTCGAGCTGCTCGTCGTCATAGCCATCATCGGGGTGCTGGTCGGGCTGCTGTTTCCCGCGGTGCAGAGCGGCCGCGAGAGCGCCCGGCGAAACACCTGCGTTAATAATCTCAAGCAGATCGGGATCGGTTTCCACAACTTTCACTCGGCGCGGGACTGCTTTCCGACCGCAGTGTCGGGGAATGGCGCGCGGCACTATTGGGGTGCCCAGATCCTGCCATACCTCGACGACAACCCGCTGGCGGGAATCTACGACTACACGGTCGCCTGCAACGACATCAAGAACCGCACCGCCGTCCAGACATCGGTGAGCTTCATGCTCTGTCCGTCCAAGCCGTCCGGGCAGATCCAGGACGCGAAGTTCAAGACGGGCACCCCATCGTGGTGGGCGATGGCGGCGGACTATGCCGGCTCGTCCGGCCCCAATCCCAACCTCTGGAACGCACCTGCGGTGGTCTCCTATCCGAAACCGGCGACGGTCGAAGGTTTCTTCGCAGGCACCATGAAGCCCGGCGCGCGAGGCCGTTCGATGAAAAACATCACCGATGGATCGTCGTCGACCATCGCGGTCGTCGAAGCCGCCAGCCGACCCCAGGTCTGGGCGTTTGGCGGAATGATCCCAGACTCGGGCCTCTCCTCGAGCGCGGCCGCCAGATATGTGTCGCTCTGCAGCTGGCCCGATGCCAATCAGTTTCAGGTCAGGGGATTTCAGCTCGACGCGACGCAAGCCGACCCGGCCAGTCGCAGCAAAACGCCCGGTCCGCAGCTGATCAACGGCAGCAACTATTGGGGGGTCTATGCCTTCCATCAAAGTGGCGCGAACGTCCTCTTCGCCGACGGATCGGTCCGCTTCATCGACCAGTCCGCCGCGGCGGACGTCGTCGCCGCGCACCTGACTGCCGCGGGGGGCGATGCGGCATCCGGCCTTTGAACGTCACGGCAGGCCTCGCGTGCATGATCCGTGGTCGCTTCCCTGTCTGATCCCGTGCGGCCGTTCCCGACGTGTCGCGTTCGTCGTCTACGTCGTGTTCGGCGCAGCGTCGAGTGCGATGCTGCTCGCGGTCCGCGGTGCCGAGCCGCAGTCCGACGAGCGGGTCGCTGCCCGGCCAGAACGATCTGATGCGGAGCGGGCCGCTGCCGCGCAGGTTTTGCGTAATGCCTATCGCCGCCCGCCGGGGGACTGGCCGGCTCCCCATGTCGACGACGGTGTCGTCTGGCGGGAGATCGGACTCCTGCCACCGGTGGTCCATCCGCCGGCCAACCAGTGGAGCCACGAGAAGGCGCAGCTGGGTGAGCTGCTCTTTTTCGATCAGCGGCTGTCGGCCGTAGGGAATCTCGCCTGCGGTTCGTGCCACGATCCGAGCCGCGCCTGGACCGACGGCCGGGCGATCAGTCAGCCCCCGGGCAGATCTCCGGGAAGAAACACGCCGTCCATCCGGAATGTCGCCCACCGGACCGCTCTCTACTGGGATGGGCGGGCCGCCACGCTCGAGCAACAGGCCGAGGAAGCCCTCCGCAGTCCGCTGGAGATGGCTGCCAGCAGCGACCACGTCGTCGGCCTGGTCGCCGCGAGTCCACGGTATCTCGAACTGTTCACCGCGGCGTTTCCCGACAGGCCCGTGTCGCTGTCGGCCGTGGTGGAGGCGATCGCATGCTATGAACGGACGATCGTGGGTGGACGATCGCGATTCGACGCCTTCCTGCGAGGCGACGGGGAGGCGCTGTCGGACGCCGAGATTCTGGGGCTCAACCTGTTTCGGCGCGAGGCGCGGTGCATGCATTGTCACCATGGACCGACGTTCAGCGACGACCGTCTGCACGTTCTCGGATTGAGCTTCTTCGGGAAGAGCAATGAAGATCTCGGCCGCTACCGGGTCAGTGGCGATCCGGCGGATAGCGGCCGATTTCTCACGCCGTCGTTGCGTGACGTGACGCGGACACCGCCCTTCATGCATTCGGGGAGTTTTCCGCTCAGTGGCGTGCTCAACATGTACAACGCGGGCATGGTGAGGCTCAGGCGTCGAGGAGCGTGGCGGGATGATCCGCTGGTGCCCGTCACTTCACCGCACCTCAAGCCCCTGGGACTCAACCGCCAGGATCTCGCCGATCTGGCGGCTTTCCTTGCCGCGCTCGAGGAGCCACCCGATCCGGAACGGCCGCCGCAGCTCCCTGTGGCTGCCGACGTCAGGGCAGCGAAGTGAGTGTCGGCGTGGCGGCGGACTGCCTCGCGAGCATCACGGCCGCATTCGTGAGCCCCCAGATCCTGATCGGACCGCCGTCGCTTGCTGTCACGAGTCGGGTGCCGTCGGGGCTGACCGCGATCGCGCGTGGGTGTTCTCGCTGGCCCGGGAGCAGGCAGAGCTCGTGGCCGCCGTCGGCGTCCCATATCCGCACGGTGCCATCCTTGGCGGACGTGATCAACCGTCTGCCGTCTGGACTGAAGGCGAGCGTTTCCACCGCGCCCTCGTGCCCCACGAACCTTTGAACGGGAGCGCCGTTGCGGGTATCCCAGAGACGCACCGTGGCGTCGACCGAACTCGTCGCGATTCGGACACCGTCGGGGCTGAAAGCCATGGCTCGCACGCTCTCTCCGTGGGCCACGATTCTCGCCAGCGGCTTGCCGTCCGAGAAATCGTCCAGATAGACGGTGCCGATAGGCCTGCCGCTCGCCAGCACTCGGCCATCCGGACTCGACGCGAGGCAACTGACTCGTCCCCGCTTGGGCAGCTTCACTGTGGTGATGCCAGATACCGCATCCAGTAGTTGAGCCCCATCGTGGGCCACCCGATCGCCATGGAGTCCGAAGACGGCGCCATGCGTGTTGATGTTGGTGAAGGAGCGATACGCGGGCGCCGCCATGAGCCGCTTGCCCGATCGTGGATCCCAGATCATCGCCGTCATGTCGCCTGCAGTTGTCAGCAGCCGCATGCCATCGGGGCTGAATGCAGCTGCAACGGCACCGCTGGGGTGTCCTGCCAGCGTCGACACGAGGTCGCCCGAATCGGTTCGCCAGACCAGCACTGTGTCGGCGGATGCGGCCGTCACGAGCGTGCCATCGGGGCTGAACGTGATCTGCTCGACTGGTCCCTGCGGACATGCGAGCGTGCAGATCCGCTCTAACGTCCGAGGATCCCAGAGCTCGACGCTCCCAGTTCCCACGCCGGCCACGGCCAGTTGCCGTCCGTCGGGGCGAAAAGCGGCTGCGGTCATGCCGCGGACCGCGGGAAGCTCGGACAGTGACTGGGCTGGCCCGCATGACCAGATCCGCATCGTGCCATCCTGGGAGCCGGATGCGAGCGTCTCGCCAGAGGGGCAGAATGACAGCGTTCTGATCGCACCGTCATGGCCCATCAATACTCGCTCGAGCGATAGCGAGGCGGCATCCCAGAGGTGGATGTGGCCGTTCGCAGCTCCGCTGGCGATCTGCCGGCCGTCATGACTGAACGCAACCGCTTCGACAGTCGCATGATGGCCGCGAAGGATCGCGTCGGATGCAGCATCTCCGATGGCATGAACGAGCACTTCGGACATGCCCGCCGTCGTCACCACATGCCGCCCATTCGGGCTGAAGTCCAGTGGCACGACGGATCTCGTGCCCCCAGGGCGGTCCGTCCGAACCTCCGAGAGCAGTGCGCCATCGGCGGCTTCGTACACCATGAGCCGCTGTTGCACGTCCGACGAACGGAGCACGGCTGCGAAGCGTGAGCCATCGGGGCTGAAGTCGAACGACAGTGCGGCCGCCTTCTCACCGCACCGCGTCAACAAGCGGCCGTCATCACCGCTCCATAGGGACAGCGAATCATCGGCGTGCTGCGTGGCCAGACAGCTTCCCCCGCGATTCAAAAGCACGCGTCTCAGCAGCAATCGCTCAGCTTGCAGCGCGGCCACGAGATCGCCGGTCGCTGTCTCCACGATGCCGATACGGCCATCGGCCATGAGGATCGCCCGCCGCCGCGCGTCGGGGCT
The DNA here is from genome assembly GCA_044344895.1 of Pirellulales bacterium. Classification (GTDB taxonomy): domain Bacteria; phylum Planctomycetota; class Planctomycetia; order Pirellulales; family UBA1268; genus CAMCQY01. The sequence goes on from JBIJCD010000155.1 coordinate 5,406, forward strand.
GTCGGCGAGCGCCGTTCCGGTGACGGCATCCAAGCTCCCGATACCGATCGACTGCCTCATCCGATCGATCCACACCTTTTCAGCATCGGCGACACCCGTCAGCGCGGGATCGAGCCGGCAGTGGTCGCCGACGGAGTAGAAAAGAAACCGTAGCCGAGCCCGCGCTCTCGTTCCCTCCGTGCGTTCGTGGAGATGACGGACGACCGACGTCGTGTCTGGCAACGACTGCGCGGACGGAGACGACTGAGAGAGTAGAGCCATCAGCATCCGGCCGTCGGGGCTGTACTCGATCCGCTCGACAGGACCGGTCTGCAGGTCCCGCGCGGCGAGAGAATCGTCACACATCGAGCCCAGACAATGCATTTCAAGAGGGAGCGGCCTACCGGCTAGCACTGTGTTTTCGGCATACAGTTGCCTCGCCATGCGCAGGCTCTTGGCAGCGATGCTTGCCCGCAAGGATCTCATGTTGGCGACGTAGAGCCGCTGCTTCGCATGGTTGGCTTCCACGTCGGCACGCAGGCCCTCGCGGCGGGCGGCCTCCCGCTCCTGCGAGGCGACACGGGCGTGAGCGATCGCCTCCTCGCGGGCGGCTTCGGCCTGGCGGCGCATGCTTTCCGACCGAATCAAGAACATCGAGATGCTGACGAGCGAAAGCAGCCCCGCCAGCAGCACACTCGCAGCGGCACCCGCCATCATGCGGTGTCGTCGAGCCAGACGGATGATGGAGTCGAACAGCGTCGGCGGACTGGCTGCGATGGGTTCACCGCGTAAATATCGCCCGAGATCGGCCTCCAATTCGGCAGCATTCGAGTACCGGAGGTCACGATTCTTCTCCAGGCACTTTCCGACGATCGTGTTGAGATCTCCGCGGAGTCGCGGGTTGGCCGAGGAGAGGGAAAGAGGTTCCGTCTCCATCACAAGTCGGGCCACCTCGTGGACTGGCCGGCTCGTCAAGTCATATGGGGAGCGTTCCGTGAGGAGTTCGAAGAGCACGATCCCGAGCGAGTAGACGTCCGCCCGCACGTCGAGGTCGTGGGTCGTTCCGTCGAACTGCTCGGGGGACATGTACTGCAGCGTGCCTACGACCTTTCCTACGTCGGTGTGGAGCGTGGTGAGTGGCACGTCGCCATCCGTGCTCCGGGCGATCCCGAAGTCGATGATCTTGGGGTTGCCAGCAGCATCGACAAGCATGTTTCCCGGCTTGAGATCGCGATGAATGACTCCCCTGTGGTGGCCATATGCGACGGCCTGGCAGGCGTCACGAAACAGCGACACGCGATCACGAGTGGAGAGCCCGCGCTGTGTCGCGTACGCCGTGATCGTGCGGGCGTCTTCCACGAACTCCATGACAAAAAACGGCACCAGAGCGCCGGACAGGCGCTGCATGCCCACCGTATAAATCCGCGCGACCCCGGGGTGGGTCAGCCTGCCCAGGATGTGGGCCTCGAAGCGGAACCGTTTCATGGCCGACGGAGAGACCACGCCGGGCCGAATCACTTTCACGGCAACGCTGCGGCAGGGCATCCCCTGCAGCCCCTCATACACCCGCCCCATGCCTCCTTCGGCAATCAGCCGTATGATCGTCACATCGCCGAGCCTCGTGCCCGGTGCCAGATCGCCGGCGCTCACCTCGACCGGCATCCGCAGAAACTCGGTCAGGCCGTCGAACTCCAACTGCGAGCCATCGTCCGCATCGCCATCCTCGCTCGCGGCGTCCGTTTCGCGTGTGCCCATGCCGTAGCATCCGAGGGGGGTGGGTCCCTGCGCGGGGATGGTGAGCATACACCACGCGGCCGGCGCGGTGCCGAACGAATGCCGCGAGGGTGGAACCAACGCGGCGGCGTGCGTCTCACGGGGGCGATGGTCGGGCAGACGCCGCACCCCCGGCCCCATCACGCTCGCGATTCAGCCATGCCATCGGCCGTCGGGCACTGGCGGCATCGCGGTCGGGCCCGCCTACCAGACTGTCTTGCCACCGTTGACGGCGATCGACTGCCCGGTGACGAAGGCGGCCTCGTCGCTGGCGAGATACACCGCCGCCCAGCCCACGTCGTCAGGCACGCCCCAGCGGCCCGCCGGCACCGTCTTCAGGTAGGCATCCTTCTCGGCCTGCGGATCGTCCTTGTGCCGCTCGACCGGGATCCAGCCCGGCGCGATCATGTTCACGGTGATCTGGGAGGCCGCGAGTTCCCGCGCCATGCTCCGCGACCAGCCCACCTGTCCGCCCTTGGCAGCCACGTAGGCGGAGAAGGGGGAGACGCCCAGCAGAAACACCTCGCTCGT
>JBIJCD010000156.1:0-7656 GCA_044344895.1 Pirellulales bacterium
ACGGTGCCCGACAAGCCCCACTTTCTCCGGCCCGGGAACAGGATCGGCACACCGGCCTACATGGCACCGGAGGTCGTGCGGCGGCACGCCATCGACAAACGGATCGACGTCTTTTCCTTCGGGGTGACGGCCTTCGAATGTTGCACGCTCGACATGCCCTGGCCGCGCGCGTCCGGCGGACGGGCGGCCCTCCGGCACGACTCCACGCCGCGCGACATCCGTGACTTCTGGCCGGAGATTCCCCCGGTTCTGGCCAACGCGATCATGTCGTGCATCGCGGCCTCCCCGGAGTCGCGGCCGCCGACGCTCGACAAGTTCCTGAGCCAGATCGCCTCGGTCACACTATAAGGTCGCGCAGGCCACGGCCGCCCCGGGCCGGTTCACGGCCCGCCGGTGCAGCGCGGCCCCGCAAAACCGGCCCGGGCAGCCCCGTTCAGCCGCCCCGCACCGCCGCGGGGCTTGAAGCGGTGTCGGGCTGTTCCTACGCTGTGGGCTTCGGATGTGCGGCCGGGACCGGCATCGCCATCTCCACCACCCTCCAGCACCGCAGCCTCTCAGGACCCGCCCCCATGACGATGGACAAGAGCCTCCGCGTTCGAAAAGGATCATCCAGCGCCCGCGGCGTGCTGTCGCGCGGCGAACGGATCCTCAAGCTCAAGGAGCAGGAGCGGTGGACCGAGGGACGCAGTCCCCTGGGCCTCCCCAAGGTGCGGGTCACGAAGACCGCAGTGAAGAAAAAGAAGAAGGCCAAGGAAGAGGGCGAGGCAGGCGCCGACGGCAAGGCGGCCGCAGCCAAGAAGAAGTAGGCCCGCCGTGCAGCGGGCGGTGGCGCGACCGGGCCAGTCACGGCCGCTTCTTCACGACCGGGCGAGGACGGCCGTCGCCGCGGCCTGGCCCGACGCGATCACCTGAGGGATTCCCACCCCCTCGTACGCCGCGCCCGCGAGAGCCAGGCCCGGGTGTGCCGCCACGAGGCCCCGGATCCTCGACACCCGGTCGAGGTGCCCCACGGTGTACTGCGGCATCGCCCCGTGCCAGCGGTCGATCTGCACGAGGAGGGGCGTGGCACTGACGCCCAAGATGTCGCGCAGCTCGAGCCGCACGAGTTCCAGCAACCGGTCGTCATCGAGCGTCGCCGCCTCCGGATCGAGCGCCCCGCCCACGAACGCCCGCAGCAGCACCGCTCCCGGCGGGGCCCGCCCCGGAAACTTCTGGCTGGAGAAGCTCACGGCCAGCATCCGCCGCCCTTCCCGCCGCGGGATGACCAGTCCCGCCGCATCGAGCGGATGAGCGACGCCTTCCCGTGGGAAACCCAGCGACACGATGGCCGACCCCGCGTACTCGATGCCGCCGAGTTCCGTGGCGAGGCGGGAATCACAGCCGCGGACGATGGCCGCGCACGCCGGTGCCGGTGCGGCGAGCACGACCGCATCGGCATCGAGCGCGGTCGGCCCGCTCAGTGGAGCGTCCGCAGCCGCAGTGTGCCGCAGTTCCAGCCGCCAGCCGCCGTCGGGGCGACGCGTCAGTCCCATGACCGCCGCGGCCACCAGCCGCAGGCCGGCCGCCTGCACGTGGTCGGCCAGCCGGCGTGGCAGCGTTTCCATGCCGGAGGCAAGCGTGAGGAACTGGCCGTAGCGTGCGCCCGCCGCTGGGCCGCTGGAGGCGGCTGCACGAAGGCGGCGACGTTCCCCGGCCCACAGGCTGCCGTCGTGAAGTTCCATCGCGAAGAACTCGGGGCAGGCCGCCGCCATGCTCAGCCGCGCGGGATCGGCCGTCCAGATTCCGGCGGCCAACGGCTGGACGAGCCGCTCGAACGCCTCGCGGCCGAGCCGGCGGACCGCGAACGACTCGAGCGATTCGTCGGCGAGCCCGCGGGGCCGCCCGGGCACGAACCGCTCGGCGACCAGCCGCAGCTTTCCCGACACGCTCAACAGCGGCGACGACAGCAGGCTCCCGAGCCTGCCCGGCGCGAGTAGCCGGAAGCCGGCGGGCACAGCCTCCGTGTGGCCGTTCCTCAGCACCAGCGCTCGCCGCACCCGCGGATCGACCCCGATCAGTTCGTCGGCCAGCCCGAGCCGCTCGACCAGCCCGACCGCCTCGGGCCGAGCGGCCAGGAAGCTGTCGGCCGACCGTTCGACGAGCCAACCGTCCTGTCGGCGGGTCGACAGGATCCCACCAACGCGGCCGGAGGGCTCGACCAGCGTGACGCTGACGCCGCCCGACCGCAGCAGCGATTCGGCGGCGGACAGTCCCGCCAGACCTCCTCCGACGACGACCACGTGCGACGACCCTGAGTGCACCATGCATGCCAGCATGATCCGCCGGCGGTGGCGGGGAAAGGGGCCGCTCCACGATGCGAAACACGGGCGGTTTGGGTGGCCTCGCCAGGCCGGGAATGCGGAGCCAGAGCGGCCGATTTGGTCTGGACCGGCTGCCCTGCGAAGCCTACGGTCCCCCCGCCTTCGGTCCCCGGGGCTGTTCGCAACCAAGGAGGGTTCTTTCGTGGTCACGCAGCGTTGCCTGCCTCTCTCGCTCTCTCGATCCCTGCTGTTCGCGATGCTGACGGCTTTCGTCGCGACCACCGCCCATGCCGAGGATGCGGTCGACCCCACCCCGGGCAACACGTCGCCGTCGCAGCCGCCCCGGCCGATGATGCGGCTGCCGCGCTGGATCGAGTCGATCGGTGAGCCAGCCGGCCCGGCCCGGCCCAGCCAGAGCACGGCCGCGGCACCCGAGCGGACGCTCACTGCGGCAGCGACAGCCGCGCCTGCCGATTCACCGTCCCGAACCGCGACCGCGACCCAGGCCCGTCGCACCGTAGAGCCCGCGTTCCGCGCCGAGGTCAAGCCGGCGCCCGCGCTGCTTCAGGCGGGTCCGGCGGCGAAAGAACCGACCGGCCAGCTGACCGCGGAATGGACGGAGCGAACGCCGGCACGGCAGGCCGCGAAGAGCCCCGTGATCACCGCCGTCGCCGACAAGGACAAGCCCGCCACCAAGCCGGCGGCCGGCACCGCGCCGGGCACGCTCCAGCGCTGGTTCAACGAGCGGGTGGCCGGACTGCCGAAGCCGGCGGCCAAGCCGGCCGACGAGACCGCCGACGGTGAGCCGGCCAAGGACGCCTCCGACACACCCGGTTCGACTCCCACGATCGACCAGGCCACCACGGCCCAGACTGCGCCGGCCCGGGCCACGGGTGCCGTGGCCGCAGACCAGTCTGGCAAGACCACCGTCACGGCCCCGGTCGCCGCGGCTCCCGACGAGATGCCGACGCTGTCGATCGACGCCGCCAGCTTTCGGGGCGTCCATCCAGGCAAGACAACGCGGGAGGAATTGCTGGCCGGCTGGGGCGAGGGCGAACCATTCACCCGCGAAGACGGGAGCCGGGGATTTTTCTGGAAAATCGAGCCTTTCGAGCGTGTCGAGGTGTCCCTCGAGGGCGACGTCGTGACCGCCGTGCGTATCAAGCTCGCCGAACCGGTCGCCGTCAGCGAGCTCGCCAAACAGCTCGAGATCGCCGACCTGCGGACGGTGTCGATCATCGACGAGCAGGGAGTCTCCATCGGCGAGGTGTTCCCCGAGCGCGCCGTGATCTTCAGCGTGAAGCCAGGTACCCGATCGGCGACGGCGGTGATGATCGAGTCGCTCGATCCGGAGTCGTTCGTACTTCGGGCGGAGGGAGAGATGGACACCAGCAGCGCCTACGCCATGGCCGACCTGCAGTACGCCATCGAGATCGATCCGCAGCATCTCCGCGCCCATCGTCTGCTGCTGGTGCTGATGACCGAGCAGGGCAAGTGGCAGCAGGCGCTGCAACTCGCCGAGACCGCCGGCAGGATCGACCCCTCCGACGTATGGACGAAACTGAAGCATGCCGGCATCCTGCTCACGCTCGATCGCACCGACGAGGCCAAAGCCGTGGTCGAATCGGTCAAGGCCACGCCGAACGCGCCGCCGCTCGTGACGGCGCAGGCGGACCGGTTGCTGGGCCGGATCGAGCTCGCCGCCCCCACTCCCGACTACCAGCGGGCGGTCGAGCACTTCGCCGAGGCGATCCGCCGGTCGTCGCCGCTGCTCACCAAGCAGTCGCCTACGCTCCAGCAGGCCGCTCGCGAGATCATGCTCGACGCCCATCTGGGCACTGGTCTGGCGATCGCCCGCGGCACGTGGCAGCAGAAGGCCCGCGTCATCCCCAAGTGGATGGCTCGCAGCGAGGCCGTGGTCACGGAGTGCACGGCCGACGACACGGTCCACCAGACGCTCGAGCTTCAGCTCTGCCGGGGAGCACTGGCGATCGCGGCCGGGTCGGTCGATTCGGTCGAGCCACTCCCCTGGGTGAAGCGGCTCCTGGAGCTGCGCGATCGCATGGGCGAGTCGGTCAAGGATCCCTGGCGCCGCCGCCAGATCGATTGGCAGGTGGGCCTCGGCCTGCTCGACGCGCTCGCTGCCGCCCAGCTGCGCGGCGACGCCGCCGACATGCTCGACAACGCCACGCTCACCGCCGCCTACCTCGACAAGGGTGGCGAGCACCGTGAACTGACCGACAAGGAGCGGAAGCAGGCCGGCGACCTCCACTTCCGCATCGGCATCATGTACAGCCTGCAGCGCGGCGATCACGGCACCGCCGTGACGTGGTTCGACAGGGTGATCCCGATGTGGGACGACAATCCGCGGCTGCAGACCGACCGCGAGGCCGGCCAGCTGGGAGAGTCGTACGTGAGCATGGCGATCTCCTACTGGCAGGTCGACCGCCGCGAGGATGCACTGGCGTTGAGCCGCCGGGGCGTCGACCTGATGGTGGCCGCCGTCGATGCCAAGCATCTCGAGGAACGAGCCCTGGCTGTGGCCTACGGCAACCTGTCGACGATGTACGCCGAGGAGGGCGACGAGGCGAAGTCGCAGACCTACGCCGAGATGGCCAGCCGTGCCGAGGCCTCGGGCTCCAAGCTGCGGTAGGGAAACGACCAGCACCGAGCGGCGCGGCCGCTACAGCAGGCTTTCCAGCAGCAGCCGCATCTTGCGGAGCTCGGCCACCTGGTCGACGCCCTCGATCGGGGGCATGTGGGCGCAGAGCGCCCGCTTGTAGCCCACCCGCTGCAGCTGCGCCACGAGCTTGCCATATTCGACGCTGCCCTGGCCGATCCGCACCTGGAACGAGTCGGGCTTCGTGTCCCGGAGGTGCACGTGGCAGACGTATTTCAGGATCGACTCCCAGGAGGCCACCTTCTTGTGGCCGTGGATGAAATGGCTCGGATCGAGCGTCACGCCGAGCCCCGGCACGTTGCGGCACAGTGACGCCGTCGTCTCCGCGTCCTGCGTCATGCGTCCCGCTGTGGTCTTCACCCCCACCACAACGCCCAGGCTGGCCGCGATCGCCACCATCTTCCGCAGCCGCTCGATCTCACCGTTGAACGGAGTGCCCAGCTCGGAGGCGTCCACGACCACCGTCACCACGGCCAGCGATTTGGCCAGCCGGCAGCAGGCGGTGAACCGGTCGTAGAGCTGCGGCGCCTCGGGCGACGAAAACGAGACGGCGACGGGCCGGAGCCGCTGCAGATCGCTGCAGGCAGCGATGGCAGCCTCGGGATTGGCGGCGACGGCCCCGGGCTGGAGGTGCGGGCCGCCCTCGTGGATGTCGATCTCGACGGCCGTGAACTCGAGTTCCGCCAGCCGTTCCATCGCCTTGGCCAAGGGCAGGTCGGGAAAACACTCGGTGCTGACACAGACGAACACGTCGCCACGCTCCTCTCGATCGATCCTCGGGCACGCCGCACTGCCGCCCCGACGCGTCAAAAGGTAACGCCGCGCAGGACAAACTGACAACCGATCGCGGGTCCGGCATGCGGCGCGTAGAATGGCGGACTCCGTTCGGCGGCCTCCGTTCGGACGCCGCGAACCGACGGGAGTCGCCCGATGTCGATCGAATCGCCACAGCCCACCACCCGCGTGATTCTGGAGCAGGGAGGCGGCTGGAGCCGCTGGAGCACGAGGATCGCCTGGACCGTCGCGGGCGTGTCGCTGCTCGTGGCGCTGGGCAGCGCCGCCGCCAACGCCCGTTATTTCCAGAACGATGCCTCGCTCTCGGAGCACCACCACTCCCTCTCCAGGACGGCCCCGGCCAAGGTGGCGATCGTCGATGTCACCGGGGCGATCATGGGCGGCAACGGCTTCGCCCGCGCGCAGCTCGATCGGGTCAAGGACGATGCGGCCGTGCGGGCGATCGTGCTGCGGGTCGATTCCCCCGGCGGCACAGTGAGCGGCAGCGACGAGCTGCACTACCGGCTCGCGGAGATCGCCCGCGAACGGGACCTTCCGGTGGTCGTGAGCATGGGAGCCATCGCCGCCAGCGGCGGCTACTACGTGGCCATGGCCAACGGTGGACGCGATGACGTCATCTTCGCCGAGCCGGCCACGCTCACCGGATCGATCGGCGTCATCATCCCGCACTTTGACGTGTCGAAGCTGATGAAGCGGTTCGACATCGAGGACGATTCGATCGCCAGCGGGCCGCTCAAGGAGATGCTCAGCCCCACCAAGGAACGGACACCGGAACTCGCGGAACGGGAGCGGGCGATCCTCCAGGCACTGGTCGACGAGATGTTCGCCCGGTTCAAGCAGATCGTGAAACAGGGCCGCCCCAAGCTCGACGACGAGATGCTCGCACGGGTGGCGACCGGCCAGATTTTCACGGCCCAGCAGGCGCTCGACGGCGGCCTCGTCGACCGCATCGGTTTCCTCGAGGATGCCGTGGACCGGGCGGTCGAGCTCGCCGGCCTCACGGCCACGACGGCCAGGGTCGTGCGTTACTCCCGACCGCGGGGCCTCGTGCAGACGCTGCTCGACGGCGGGCTCGCCGCGGAGAGCCGCAGGCCGCCGCTCGGCGGGGCGCTCGAGGCGTTCGCTGACTGGACGACGCCCCGGGCCTGGTACCTCTGCAGCTGGTGGCCCGCGCTGGTGACGAGCCGCTAGTGCGCATCCCGGTTTGGTGTAGCGACGGCTTCGGGGCGGCAAAAGTCTCGTCGCGTGGGCCGAGGCGGCCCAAAGCTCCTCGAGCGTTCGCCGACCCCTCGCCTCCGTCTCCCGGTTTGCCAAGTCGTCGCTCCAGCTCAACCAGATGCGCTCGAGGCTCTGTCTGAAAACTCTGCTCGGCCGTCTGCTTGGTCTTTTTGAGCGGCTCGTCGTTGGCTTCGCCCGCCGTATCGCCTGGATACGTCTTGGCTCAGCCGCCTCGATCCGCTCACAAATCCGCAGCGCAGCCAACCCGGCTGAGTTTTCAGACAGAACCTAGTTCTTTGCGGCCTTGAGGAGCGACAGGATCGCCTTGCTGTCGTCCGCGGCGGCGACTTCGGTGTTTTTGGAGATCACGACGCCCTTGGCGTCGATCACGAACGTCCAGCGCTTCGCCGTGACGGTCCGCAGAAACTCCTCCTGCTTCCCACCGACCTCCTTGGTGACGACCTTCTCGCCGCGGGTCACCGGCACGCCGAACGCCTCCGCCACCTTGCCCTCGGTGTCGGCCAGCAGCGTGAAGGGGAGGCCATACTCCTTCTTGAAGAGCTGGTGGTTGCGGACGGAGTCGCCACTGACGCCCACCACGGTCACCGACTTGTCGGCGAGCGGCTTGATGTCGTCCCGGAAGCCGCAGGCCTGCTTCGTGCA
>JBIJCD010000256.1:0-5611 GCA_044344895.1 Pirellulales bacterium
GAGGCTCTTCGCCGCGACTCCCGCCGCGATGAAGAGGATGATCGCTGCCGCGAGGCGGCTGGTCGTATGATCGGCACCCTTCACGGTTTCTCACCTCGTTCGTAGGAGAAGGTCAGCGTGCCTTCGGCGAGCGTGATTCCGCGGATGGCGGCCAGCAGGGCCCCGCGGTCTGCTCCGCCGGCCGGCAGCTTCGGCTCGGCGGAGAGTGCGTATACCGTGACGTGGTATTGCTTCACGCCGGGTCCCTTCGAGCACATCGGGTCGTACTCTGCCCGGCGCTTGTCGTTGAGGCCCGTCGTGCCGACGTTCCGCGATCCCTTCGGCAGTGCGGTCGTCGCTGCCGGGATGCCGTACACGACCCAGTACGATTTCACCTGGTCGGGCGCCTCGTGCCAGAGCACGAGCGCGTACGACTTCGTGCCGTTCGGTCCGGCCTGCCACGCCACCGGCGGCGACACGCCGGCACCATCGCAGGTGAACTCGACCGGCAGGCGGCCGTCCGCACCGATGGCCCCGCTGGTCACGTTGAGGCCGTCCGTCGAAACCACCTTGGCGTCCGCGCTGCGGTTCGGTCCCCGGCCGGGCTGCTGGGACCGCTGCTCGCCTTGTCGCGGTGGGGGCCGCCTGTCGCCGGGAGGTGGTTCGTCCCGCGGCGGACGCTCCCCGGGCCGAGGAGGCGGCCCGCCGCCGGGCCGGGGCGGCCGGTCACGGTCGTCGCCGCGGCCGCCACGCCCACCGCCTCCGCCACCGCGGGGCCTCGCCGTCTCGGAGGTCTTCTTGCCCGCCGGATCCGTGTAGGTGAATGAGATCGTGCCGTCGCCGCCGATCGCGTAGTCGACCGTGCCCTTGCGGCCGTCGACCTCGTAGGTGAGTCGCCGACTCGTGGGTGTGGGGGCCGTGAAGCCGACGATCGTCGCGCCGTGAAGCGGCGGCAGCGCCTGCCGCACCGGCTCGGCACGGGGCTGAGGATCGACCTGGCCATCCCGCTCCGTCACCTCGCCGCGGAACCCGCCGTTGAGATACGGATAGCTCTTCGTGGCGTGGTAGTGGTAGTTGCCGGCGGCGTCCTCGTGGCCGCCGAGCTTGTCGAGGCCCGTCACCGGCGAGCCGTCGGGCTCCTCGTAGCCGTAGATCGGATAGCCGTCGAGCGCGTACGCGATCGGCATTCCCTTGCCCACCTGCTTCTCGAGGTGCACCGGCGCGATGTGGTAGTGGTAGTCGTCGGCCCGCCCGCAGTGGCCGCCGAAGTCGTCGAGCTCGCCGATCTTGTACGCATCTTCGCCCCGGTTGTTGAGCGGGTTGAAGATCGGGATGCCGTTGACCGCCAGGGCGATCGCGCCGCGTAGGAACGCGTTTTTCGTGGATGCCGGCTTCGCTGCGGGGACCGGCACCAGTGGGATCTGCCAGGCGTTGCCGGCGACGTATTTCTGGGGGAGCGGCACCTGCTGCTGCCAGGCGCGGATGCCCACCATCAGCGGATGGTCGGGCACGCCGTCGGATTCGACGTAGAAGAAGCGGTCGTCCCGCCGGCACGTGATCGCACCGAGTTTCTCGAACGCCGCGAAGGCGGCCGCGATGTCGGTCGGCTTGGCCGGCCTGCGGGCGGCGACCAGCAGGAACCGCGGGTCGACCGCGGGCGGCGCGGTGATCCGTGCGGTCGCAGGCGCGGCGGTCTCGTGGTGAGCTTCTTGCCCGTCGGCCGTCGACGACGCGTCGCGGTGGCGATGCCAGGGATGGGCGGCGGCAGGCCCGGCGGCCGCCAAGATCAGGCTCGACACCAGCAGGGCGGACATGACCGACGACCGTCGGCGGATGCGGTTCGCGTTCACGAGGCCTCCTGCTTCTGAGCACCCTTCTTGTTGCCGCCGCCCTTGGGCTTCATCGGCAGCTTGTCTCCTCCCTTCCCGCTGCCCTTGCCGCCCTTTCGCGGCGGCTCGGCGGGACGGGTCGGATCGAAATCGGGATTGGCTGTCGGCATCTGGGCGTCGACGGCGACGAGGTATTTGTCCAGCCGGTCCCGCAGCCGCTTCGCGTCGGCCGGCCGCTGGGTGGCCAGATCGTTCCGCTCGCCGATGTCCCTCGCGAGGTCGTAGAGCGCCACGCGGTCGTCCTCATAAAAGTGCAGCAGTTTCAGTTCACCCATGCGGATCGCAGAGTGCGGCGGCTGCCCGCTCTGGTAGTGCGGAAAGTGAAACACGATCTCCTCGCGCGGCCGCTTCACGATTTCCTTGCCACCGCGTGTGAGGAGTCCGGCGATACTGCCCCCTTCAACGGTTGCGGGAATCTTCCGGGGCGGCACGCCCGCCCATTCGCAGAACGTGGGCAGCAGGTCCCAGCCCACGACCGGAACGTCGCACCAGGAATTGGCGGCGATCCCCGGGCCGCGGACGAGGAAGGGCACGCGGATGCCCCCCTCCCAGACCGAGCCCTTGCCGCCACCGAGTCCCTCCCGCCGGCCGCCACCACCACCTCCGCCCGCACCATTGTCGGACATGTAAATCACGTAGGTGGTGCCCGCGAGGCCGAGTCGGTCGAGCGCATCGAGCACCCTCCCGACGCCCGTATCGAGATCTTCCGTGATCGCGGCGACGCTCGTCCGCTTGTCGTCGGCCGACCCGCCGGTGAGCTTCGCGTACTTCGCGAGCGCGGCCTCGAGCGCGTTCTCGGAGGCATGCAAGGCGTTCCACGAGAGCTGGATGAAAAACGGCTTGCCGGCGGCCTGGCTCGCCTTCATGAACGCCTCGGCGCGGGCCGCCATGCCGAAGATGTCGACCGGATTGGGGTCGGTGAACTGATAGGCGTTTTCATTGCCCGTGTCGCCGTCGCCGGCGTCGTAGCCGTGCCGCTCGGGGTCGCCTCCCGCGATGTGCCACTTGCCGTAGTGGGCCGTCTTGTAGCCGGCCTGCCGCAGCAGTTCGCCCACGGTGGTCTCCTCATCGCCAATCTGCTTGATGAGCCGCGGTTCGAGGAGCTTGTGGCCTGTTTCGGCGGGCGCCGCCTTCGTCCAGTGGAGCGCGGCGGGGCTGCGGCCGGTCTGGATCGAAATGCGCGAAGGCGAGCAGACCGGGGCGGGGGCGTAGCCGTTGGTGAACCGCATGCCCTGCGCCGCCAGCCGCTCGAGGTTGGGCGTGTGCATGATCGCTCCCTTGGAGCCCGCGACGCCGGGCGCCATCTCGACCGAGAGCCCGTTCCAGCCTTGGTCGTCGGCGAGCATGAGGACGATGTTCGGCCGGGGCGGCTTGTCGGCGGCGGCCGCCGCGGCGGTCATGATGCAGAGAGCCGCGATCACCATGACGCACGCCTGCGCCAGCGTGGCTGCGTGCCGGTTCATCGGGGGCCTCCCGGGGGCGGCCGATTTCCCGGCGGTCGCCTGCCGCCACCCTGCCCCGGCTTGGGCGGCCCGTCGGGCACGACGTCGTTGAGCCGGGAAAAGTCGGGCCGCGGCTTGCCGTCGGGCGGGGCCGGCACGGTGTGGCGGAAGATCACCGTGTTGTCGAGCAGCAGGTCGTCGGTCCAGATGAACTTCGCGCCCTTGAAGCCGGCTTCGAAATAGGGCTGCTTGGGGTCGATGTCCCGCTCGGAGTACTCCTTGGCACGCCCCCAGCCGCGATCGTCGAAGTCGACGGCGTACCAGTTTTCAGGAATCGGCTCGTTCTCGACCCGGGGATTCTGTTTGTCGCCGCCGATGGGCCCCCGGGAGAAGCAGCGGGCCTTCCAGGTAGCGTTCGTGACGGTGCCGTCGCCGAACTTCAGCACGAAGCCGCCGTCACCGATGTTGGTGTTGGCGTATTCCATGCCGGTCGTGGGGTCGGCATTGTCCCGCGCCATGACGGCGATTGTCATCGGATACTTCGGCAGGATGTCGACCGAGACGACGTTGTGCGGGATGAACGCGATCGAGTCGACGGCCACCAGCTCGCCGTTGACGTAGAGGATGAACCAGTTGTCGGCGTAGACGTTGGCCCTGATCGTGTCGGCGATCTGGGGCTTGCGGATGCGGCCTGTGGGCGGGGCCTGCTCCGCGGCGGTCGCGGTCGAGCCGCCGCAGGCCGGCAGCATGCAGCAGGCCGCGAGCCAAGCCGTGAAGCGGAGAACGCCGGTGGTCATCGGGGGATCCTCGCTGGTCGTCTCAGGGCTGTTCGTTCCGGAGCGCGCCGCTTTCGGGCGGATCGTGCACGGCGACGCGTGGCGGGGCGGCCGTGTCGCCCGAGTCGGCCAGTGTTCCCCGACCGCCCGACGATATCCGACCCCCGCCCGCAGCGGCAGCCTCCAGCTGGTTTCAGCGGGCACCAGGCCTCGGTGTTGCGGAGGAGCGATGCGGCCGCACGCGAACGTCGTTGGCATGGCACGACGGCATCGTTTTCCACTACATTTTCGGGCTTCCGGACCCGGCGCCGTCGAGGGAGCCTCATGCACGAACTGCCGAAGCAATACGACCACACCACGGCCCAGCGCCGCTGCCAGGCCCTCTGGGATGCCAGCCGCTACTGGCACGCCGACCCCGCCACCCGCAAGCCGGACCAGCGGGTGTTCTCCATCGTCATCCCGCCACCCAACGTCACCGGAGCCCTCCATCTGGGCCACGCCCTCAACAACACGCTGCAGGACCTGCTTGTGCGGACGCGGCGGATGCAGGGATTCCTCACGCTCTGGATGCCGGGCACCGATCACGCCGGCATCGCTACACAGGCGGTCGTCGAGCGTCGGCTCCTGGAGGAGGAAAAACTCTCCCGACACGATCTCGGCCGCGAGCGGCTGGTGGCGCGGATCTGGGCCTGGAAAGAGCAGTACGAGAAGCGGATCCTCGGGCAGCTACGGGACCTCGGGGCGAGCTGCGACTGGGACCGGGTGCGGTTCACACTCGACGACCAGTGCGCGCGGGCGGTCCGCGAGGCGTTCTTCCGCCTCTTCGAGAAGGGGCTGGTACGCCGCGGCAAGCGGCTCGTCAACTGGGACACCTTCCTGCAGACCGCCGTCAGCGACGACGAGGTCTTCCACGAGCAGGTGAAGGGCCACTTCTGGCACATCCGCTACGACGTCATCGATCCGCGGCCGGGCGAGCCGGCGAGCGTGGTCGTGGCCACGACCCGGCCGGAGACGCTGCTGGGCGACACCGCCGTGGCAGTGCACCCCGAGCCCGCGGCGGCGCTCGACGCCGCCGAGCGGGCGCTCCGCGACAAGCGGGCGGCCGCGCCGGCCAAGGAGCATGCGGGCATCGACCGGGAACTCGACGACCTGGCCACCCGCCGCCGCGACCTGCTGCCGGGGCTCGAGACGCTCGCGGCGATGGCGCGGTCCGGCCGGCAGGTGCGGCTGCCACTGCTGGGGCGGCCGATCCCGCTCGTGGCCGACGAGTGGGCGAAGCCGGAGATGGGGTCTGGCTGCGTGAAGATCACGCCGGCCCACGATCCCAACGACTACGACGTGGGCCTGCGACGGAAGCTGCCGATGATCAACATCCTCGAGCCCGACGGCCGGCTCAACGCCGCTGCCGGCCCCTACGCCGGCCTGCCGATGATGAAGGCCCGCACCAAGGTGGTCGCCGACCTCGAGGCGGCCGGCCAGCTCGTCCAGGTCGAGGACCGCGTCATCGACCTGGCCCACTCCGACC